>QCRH01000027.1 GCA_003211955.1 Prochlorococcus sp. AG-459-O09
TTATGTAAATCTATTTTTTTTTGATTCTTTAATTTCCCCAGATTTTTTTAGTGAATTAACAAGTCTTTCATTTTCTGTTTTTAAATTTTCTAATGCAGATTTTGTGAATTGTTCTTTAGCCTCAAATTTTGCTGAACTTATTACTTTTTTATTAGGGAGTTTTTTCTTCGGTTCTGACTTCATATTAGACAGCTATTTTTAAAAAATTTTAGAAGTTATTTTTTTTGAGTTAGGTATTATTTTTTACAATTTTCTTGTTAATAATATTTGTTTACATAGACAAATTAATCTTTATCTTTTGGGAGCCTTAACCATCCAGTAGTCCATTCTGATTTTAGTTTTGCCCATGAGATTCTTTTAATATCTTTTTTATTTTTGGTAGGAAAAATATCAACCCATCTATCTTCATTTTTTCCACCATAAGCTTTAACTTGAAAATGCCTATTACCATTAATAGTTTTTGGTGCTGTCCAACACAAAGAAGGAGGCCATTTCATGAGAAATTTTTAAAAGTTAAAAAACTAAAGGTTGCTTTGCCCAGTTAAAACTAAACCATAATATGCAATCGTACCAAGGATAAGTACGATACCTAGCATTCTAATAATCATGATTTAATATTTTTAAATTCTAATTATATTAAAGAAATTTTATAAATTTGAGTTGAAGATTTAATATTTTCTAATTTTTCTTTTTTTTATTTCTAACTATGGAGTGGCAAGATTCAGGATGCCATTCATTCTGAATCTTGCCAATAAAATCATAAATAAATGAATCGGGACATCCAGTTTTTTTTGGAGTTCTGAAAGTTCTTCTTTAATGAATGCATATACAAAAGTTATAACCCCTAAATTTTCTTCTTGGAAGAGAGCCCATTTTTTATTCTCCATTAATATTTTTTAAATTATTTTCCACAATTTCGTAATAGGTTATGTCTCCATAATCAGCATCTGAACAACATAAATCTCCATATAGTTCCTCTAACAAATCTTACGCATCTGAATACTTATCAAAACTTTGAGCTGTTAAATCGTCATCTTTCCCATCAATTCTAATTATTTTGTAGGTCATATTTTACTTAGATGCAAAAAGTATTTTTTTTGATTCATTAGATCATCTTATAAATAAAAATCTTATTTAGGAGTATTAGTTGGGTAAAGCTTCTGAATTTTATTATTCTGAATTTCTATTTTTCTTTGTTCATATTTTTTTTCCATTATTTTTCTAATAAATAATTGTGGGATAAGCCAGAGTAATGCAATAGCTATAGCCATGAAAGCAGGATTTCTCCAAGTTAATCTAATAATCTCTTGTATAAATTCTTGATTGAAAATTTCCATACATTAAATATTAATATTAAAAATATCTTTGCTTTCTTTTATAAATATTTTAAATTTACTAACTCATCATAACCTTAAAAAATATAATAAGGAATTTTATAAATTTTTTCTTTTTCTAGTTCGTTTTCTTTTATATTTGGATTTAGATTAATTTTTTATTTTTAGTTTAGAGATGTCGACTTATCTAATTACAGGATCAAATAGAGGTATTGGATTAGAACTATGTAGGCAAATTCATAAGAGGGGAGATAATGTAATTGCAACGTGTAGGAAAGCTTCAAAAGAACTTAGAGATTTAGGAGTGAGAATTGAGGAGAATATAGAAATTTCCTCTGATGAGTCGATAGCAAATTTGTGTAAAAAACTATCTGGAGTTTATTTAGATTGCTTAATTCATAATGCAGGAATTTATGAATTTAATTCTTTAGAAAACTTAGATAAAAAAAGTATTTTGCGGCAATTTGAAGTCAATGCATTGAGCCCAATATGTATGACTCAATCACTTAAACATCTTTTAAAAAGATCTTCTAAAGTTGCTTTTATCACAAGTAGAATGGGATCTATTGAAGATAATACATCTGGAAGTTCTTATGGCTACAGGATGTCTAAGGTAGCCTTGTGCATGGCAGCGAAATCACTTTCAATAGATTTATCTAGAGAAGATATATGTGTAGCTATTTTGCATCCTGGGTTAGTGAGTACAAAAATGACTGGTTTTACAAGAAATGGGATTAGTCCTGAAGAATCAGCAAATGGACTTTTAAAACGTATTAATTCTTTAAATAAAAAAAACTCGGGGACGTTTTGGCACGCCAACGGAGAAGTTTTGCCTTGGTGATATCTATATTTTTATTTTTAAGAGATTTATATTGTAGATTTGTTAAAAAACTTTTAAATTTTTAACATATTTCTTTCCTTGTTTAATTCTTTTAGTTATCTTTAAAAAAACATTAGTAAAGGAGGTGATTCATTGTCGTATCTACCGAAAAATGCGGTTATTAAAGGGACCGTGAATTTAGTATCTTCATCACATTCATTGGTCTCTTTTTCTTTGATTAAGAAAAAAGGTTTTATAATCAATAGATTTATATAAATCAGTAACTTAATAATTAAAAGCTCTGCATCTCAAGAAGTTGCAGAGTTTTTTTATGAATTTAAATAATTTTTAAAATTGTAATCTATCTTTTTTGGCCGAAATAAATTAAGGCTAAAAAAGATAAAGTGCTTACAAAAGCGATTAAGTACCACCCAGTTGAGGAGTTGCTAACTACTTCTGTCATTTATTTTGATTTATCGGAGTAATTGATTATTTGGGTAAATATCACAATTGATATCATTAAAAAAACTAAAAGAATGTAAGTTACGTTCATTTATAGAAAAATGCTAATTATTAAAAAGATTATTCCTAGAACTACCGTGACAATTGCTCCATCTACTAATAAGTCTTTCCATGTATAACTTTTAAGCATACTTGTTTTATCTTCTTCACTCATAAGGTTTTTTAACCACGTCCAATCTAAAACCTGCGTCAATGCAACACCAAAAATTAAATGACCAATCAAAATACCAATTAGATCAATTCTAGAAATATCTTTAGTAAGACCTGTAATAATAAAAAAGTCCACTAACTTTTTTCTTTATTAGATAAGGCACCGCCTTCTTCTTTGTATTTTTCCCAAGCTTCGCTTATTTTTGCTTTAGAGAAATTTTGTTTCCCCTGAGAGAATTTATTTTTGAGGTTATTAAAACTACTAGTAAGCCCTTTTTTTGTTGGTTCATCAAGAAAGTTTGATGTTAATTTCCATAAGTACCAGCTACTAGCAAGAAAAAGAATTAATCCCAGTAATTGCATATTTGTTTTTTACTATGCTACAACTTTTTAAATGGTTTCGATAAAATAATTTATTTAATACATGCAGAATTTTTTTGATACTAATCAAAATTAAAACTTTAACCAATGGAAAAATATTCTATCCAGCAACCATATAGTTAATCCCCCTTCCAAGAAAGCTAGCCAGTACATACCATAATCTGAAAACCCCATTTGTTCTTTGACTGTTTTAATTAATTTTTTGTGAGCTTGAATGAGATCTTTCATTAATAAAAAAAAATGTTTTATGGCTGCTGCATTTCTTGAACTAAAAAACCCTTTCCATAGCAAGACAGACAAGTTTTAGTCTCATCCAATGAAATTCTTAGAAAACCTGCTCCATTACATCTTAAGCAATTTACTTTAGAAGTTGAATATAGTTTTGACTTGATTTTGGCAGCACGGTTTAAATAAGAAACAGTTTCCTTACGACCGTTTGCTTGAGCAGCTTTGTTCAAAAGCTTTTTGTAGTTGACTTTAAGTTCTTGGGTATTCATCTTTTAACTTAAACTAGTTTTCAAATATAGGTAAAAAGAAGCAAAAATAATTAAAATAAGCCCTATGAATTTACCGTTTATATTTCTAATCTGATCTCATATTGAGATTATGGTAATCTAACGGATATTTTTTATTTATGTTTATTGTAGGAGAACTATTTTTTATTTTTAATAGAAAATTTATATTTGATGAACTAATTTAATATTGTTTAAGAACAAAATTTAGATTAAAGAGATTGCTTGAAAAAATATAATTTTGGTAAATCTTTGAGACTACCCAGCCTTTTTAAGATTTTTGACTAAAAAATCATTTTCGTAAGTAAGTAAATCAAATTTTGATTTCTTAAGTTTTTCCTTGATTTCAGTAGTCGAATTTTTTTTTAATTTGTTGGTATTCATAAATTTAAAAATCAATCTTAAAAAAATGACAATTTTAACTCTACTGATCATCAAAACAAATTGTGGATATATTTTTTTAAAAAGAGAAAATATTTTATTTTGCACATAGAAGATTTAATTCAATCAACATATTGTGGAAAACCCTGTTGAAAAACACTAAAAAAGTGGATAACTCTCGGGGAGCATGTTCAAATCAAGCTTTTATAGAATATTTTTTAAGTATTAATACTTCATCAAGAAAAGTTTAAATATAGTTTAAGATGCACCATAATCTGTTGTTATGACTGTGGGATCATTACTTTTATATTTATAAAAAGTCTTTTATCTAGAAACTAGTGTTGAGAAAAAATTTAAAAATTTATTTTTGAATGATGTATCAAATTGACAAATAAAGTTAAGAAAAATAAAAGGAAACTTGAATTTTTAAAAATGTGTCTCATACGTTTGAATTAAGTCTTGATTCGGTTTTCTCTATGGCATCACTTCCCAAACATAAGATTAATCAAATAGGTTTGTATGAGTTAAAAATTTAAAATGACTGAAGAAAAAAAGGATTCAAAAAAATGTACTGGGAAGAAAAACATTATGTTTGCCTATGGTTTTATACAACTTGGTTCTAGTTTCGTATCTGCAATAGCTCTAGCTGCGATTGCTTTTGGATTCTGTTCAGTTAAAAAAGAGTCTAAACTTTTTAATAAATGTGTTGCCGAAATTATTGAAGATGGTGCTACTAATTCAGAGGCTGTAAGGTATTGCAATGGGGGCAATTAAAAGTCTTTCATAGAAAAATTAAATGGATTCGACAAGTGATTTGATTATTGATTCTTTAAAAGAAGAGCCAATTGGTGAAACTGATCACTTTATTTGGTTTATAACAGATATTGGTATAGTGGCCCTATTTAAAAAAGATGAGAACTTTGAAACTTATAGTTCTAATGTCGAAATTGAAGCAAATAAAATTGCTTTGGATATAACTAGAGAAGAGAAAGAGTATCTCAAACTAAAAGAGAGACAGCTTTTCTTGTTTTATTCATGATTTAGGATTTAGTTCTTGATTTAGTAGGAGGGCTCAAGGTTAAAGTAAGGCTCTTTAATATTATTCTCGCTAATTAATTCGTAGGTTAGCTCTTTATTTAGGGCATTTATATAAGATGTATAAAGTTTTCCCCAAACAAATTCAAATTCATCTTTACTTAAATTCTTGAAAAGAATTTCTCCTTTGAAGTAAATGTGATAAGAATCATTCATTATGGAAAATTAATCTTATCCTTTTTAACGCAGTCAAATATGTATGTAGTATTATGTGCTACTAAAAAAAATTTATATTTAGAAGTTAGAAATACTTTTAGACCATCCGTGTATTCATTTTTTGTTTTTTGAATAATCCGACTGTCTCATCAAGATCCATACAAGGCTGAATACTTATATCCATTAACCTTCTCCAGGGATGCCATTGCTTCCAAATTGTCTCAAGAGAATCTGCACTCACTACAGAATGTCCAATCCCATTTTGAACCATAAAAATCCAAGAATGAACCTCATAGTTTTCAGGTCTGTTTTGGGGACCACCTGATTCGTACCAATTAATTAGCATTTCTGCCCCTTCTTCTTGATCCTCGCCATCTGTAAATTCGTAGGAAATCAAATACCTTTGCATATAGATTATTTTTAAAATCTCTAAACTATTTTAACTCTAGATTTAGATATTGCCTCCCAATTTAATTAATGCTATGAAGTTTATAGAAGTGATTGTTTTAAATGAACGAAAGATTTGGGAAAATTAAAAAGAATATTTTGACTAATTTATCTTTTATAAATAAGACAATCTTGAAGTATTTTCAAAACCATGATCTTTTCGTATAGCTCCAGTTAAAAAATAAAAATTGACACTTTTTAAAATTGCTTAAATTAGTTACCATATTTGTATTGTACAGATACCGATGATAAATAAAAAGGATAGTAGTGATCCAATTGATAATTTAGAGTATGAAAAAGTTCTAGAAGAAGAAATAATTAATTCCTACGAAAGTAAATTTCTGAAAGATACTGAAGAAGATAGTAAAAAGATTAAATTTTACAGACTTAAAAGAACTCCATTAGAAATAGTAAATAGGACATTTTTCTTTTTCTTTATTGGAAGTTTTCTTTTCTCTTTGTTTTTAGCTTATTCAGAAAGTAAGTTATGGTTCATACTTTATGTAGTAAGTGCATTGTCTTGTGTTTTTTATACTCCTAATAGAAAAGCACTTAAAGAATTAATAGCAGCTTGGCCAAATATAGAAGATCTCATTAAAGGGAGGAGTTTATGGAGAAAAGGCAAGTAAATAGATTATGAAACCTTTAAGTTCATTTAAAAAGTGGTTATTAAATATACTTGTGCCATACATAGAGGGCACCAACAAGAAAAAAAGAGGATAAAAAATGAGTTTAATAAACGTTGGAATTATTGTTGAAATTTTTTTGTTTGTTGGAGTTTTTTTATGGGTTAGGAATCTAAATAGTAAACAAAGTAGGCAACCATCTCTATCAAAAAAAACAATAAAAAATCTCAAATTTTAGAATTTTGATTACAAAATAAGGAATCTTTATAAAGAGATCAAATTTATAGGAAAATTCTTTACTTTTTTCTCTCACTTTGTGTATGAAATCGGTTAGAACAACTACATCGTTCTTAAAAAAATATGGTTTCTTCCATCCAAGGTCTTGCTCCAATAACTAATCCACTAAATAGTGTCTTAGTAGAAAAGAAAATAATAAATGTTGATCAAAAGTTTATTCAACTTGTCTCTCTGGCAGAAGGTTTACCCCGTACAGAGGTTATTGAAAGTGGTAGAAATTATTGGAGAGGTGTTTGTAGGAGCTTGATTTTTAGATTTCCAGATGACCTTGAAATTTTAAAGCTTGATGTAAGAAGTTATGTAGATAGATCTAAAGGAATTATTCAGATAAGATCTGCAGCAAGATTAGGTCAATCAGATTTAGGAGTTAATCTAAGAAGAGTGGAATACTTGTTTAATCAATTAGAAAAATTTTAGGTTTTCTATTTTTTATAAATTTAAGGTTCTTTTTACTAAATACGTATGCTTTAATTCATAAAAATATTTGAAATGCCATGGTAAAGATAATCTTAGTTGGAATTATTGTCGCGCTTGTATATTCTCAACCTGACCTTCGTCTTACAGTAGCTGATTGGTTAAAAGCAGCTTCTGATTTTCTTATTGAATCAGTACAAGTAAAACCTTGAATTAATTTTTAATGAAGCATTAAATAAGACCTGAGATAGTAATCATTTGTTTAATGCATAGAGCTACGAAAATAAATATTATTATCCTGCTTAATATGTATTTCACTTAAATAAATAAATAGTTTTAGGAACATAATAGAAAATTTTTTTGAAATTTTTGAATAGTTAACGATAATAAGGGATATGAAGCTTAGATTATTTGAGTTCTATTTTATTAAAGACTATTTAAGGCCTTGGTTTGGTCTTATTTATTCTTTATTCTTTCTGTTTTTTTTAGGTGCAATTGGCTATCGAATAACAGAGGGATGGGAATGGAGTGATTGCTTATGGATGGTTCTGATCACAATAACCACTATTGGTTTTGGAGAAGTTCAACCTTTAAGTCCTGAAGGCAGGATCGTAACTGTTTTAGTAATTGTTGGCGGATTGATCTTTATTCAATTTACTTTTCAAAAAGCTGTTAGATTATTCGAATCCGGCTATTTTCAAAGAGTAAACGAATTACGTTTTAAAAGACTTCTTAGAAAAATGGAAAATCATGTAATTTTGTGCGGATATGGGAGGGTTGGTCAGGAAATATCTAACCAAATAAAAACGCAAAATATTCCAATTATTGTTGTTGAGAGTGATGAAGATAGAAAAAAGATTGCTGAAGAAAATGGTTTAGAAGTTCTTTGCGCTGACGCCACTCTTGATGAGACTTTAAAACTGGCAGGATTAGAAAAATGTAAAAGTTTGGTTGTTACCTTACCTAATGATGCTGCTAATTTATATGTGGTTTTAAGCGCTAAAGGGATAAGAAGTTCTATAAGAGTAATAGCAAGAGCAGGTACTGAAGAAGCTGCAAGTAAATTGAGATTAGCCGGGGCAAGTATAGTTGTAAGCCCTTATATCGCAGCAGGAAGAGCAATGGCATCAATGGCTTTAAGACCTATTGCCATTGATTTTCTAGATCTTCTAGCAGGAAGTGAATGTGAAATTGAAGAATTTGAATTAAGTAATGATATTAGTCTTTTTGAAACAGCAGAAAAAAGATCACTTTCTGAACTTGGAATAGGCAAAAAGAGTGGTGCAAAAATATTAGCCATTAAAGAAAATGAAAAGTTGTTCACTAATCCTGGCGGCGATTTCATACTTCAACCAGGTCAGGTTTTAATAGCATTTGGTAGTAAAGAACAGCTAAATATTTTGAACGGATTATTAGGAAAACTTGTTGTAGCGGTAGAGTTATTAAAATAGATAGATCGCGATTCAGAATTAATTGCTAAATTGATTTTGAATGGAATAAATCAAATGAAAATTTTTAAATTTCTATTTGTAATTCCTGTAATAACTTTAATAATTATTTTTCAAACCTCTTTGCATAATAGATATCTTATGGCTTCGGATATTAGAGATGGAGAAAAAATTTTTAGAAATGTTTGTGCAGGCTGCCATGTAAGAGGTGGATCAGTCGTTCTCAAAGGATCTAAATCATTAAAACTTTCCGATCTTGAAAAAAGAGGAATAGCAGATGTAAATTCAATAACAATAATTGCTAAAGATGGGATTGGTTTTATGAAGGGTTATAAAAATAAATTGAAGGATGGAGAGGATAAGGTTCTTGCACACTGGATTATTCAAAATGCAGAAAAGGGTTGGGAGTAAATGAAAAGTTTATTTTTTGCATCTTTTTTATTTTTATTAGCTGAATTATCTTTTGCTGAGGAATTAATTAATTACACAATTACATCTGATTCTCAAGTAAATACTTTAGAAGGTGATTTAGAGGCTATTGGAAATGTAGTTATTAAAAGCAATAGTGGTAATTTTGAGGCTTTTTCTGACAAGCTTTCTTTTGACAAGGATGATAAATCTTTAAAACTAATAGGTAATGTTTATGTAAAAAATTTAGAGTCTGAGGGAATTGCAATTGAAGAAACATCTGGAGATGAATTGACAATATTTACTGAAACAGGACTTTTTGAATTCAAATCTCAAAATAAAAATAGAGTAAAAACAAAAATTAAATTCTAAATAAAGAGTTGATATTTAATTGAAAATTTTAATTTCTAGCTGAGCTCTAAATGCCAATATACATAATAATTTTATATCAAAATAATTTGATTTATATATCATTAAATTTTTAAATTACCTTTTGGCTGTAATTTATATTAAACAGACTTATTTCTCATTACAAGGTGGGCATTTTCAAAAAAGTCCTTATTTTTTCTTCTGTTATCTCATTATTTTTCTTTCAAGAAGCGATTGCTTCAAGAAGATTGAGCGGAGCAGGTGCTACATTTCCTTCAAAAATTTATACTAGGTGGTTTTTTGACTTAGCCAAATCAGGTGGACCAAGGGTTAATTACCAAGCAGTTGGTTCTGGGTCTGGCAGAAAAGCATTTATAGATGAAACTGTGAATTTTGGTGCTTCTGATGATCCTATGAAGACTAAAGATATAGCAAAGGTATCGAGAGGTTTAGTACAGATTCCTATGGTTGGAGGAACTATTGCTTTTGGTTATAACTATGATTGCGATTTGAAACTTACTCAAGAGCAAGCAGTACGAATTGCAATGGGTATGGTTAAAAACTGGAAAGAATTAGGCTGTAAATCAGGAAAGTTGACTTGGACACATCGTTCTGATGGTTCAGGAACTACTAAGGCTTTCACAAACTCTATGGAAGCATTTTCACCAATATGGAATTTAGGAACTGGTAAATCAGTTAAGTGGCCAGCAGGCGTTGGAGCAAAAGGTAATTCTGGTGTTGCAGGTGTAATTCAAAACACTCCAGGTGCAATTGGTTATGTAAACCAGTCATATATTAAAGGTAAGGTTAAGGCAGCTGCACTTCAGAATCTTTCAGGGGAGTTTCTAAAACCATCCGCAGAAGCAGGAGCTAAGGCTCTTAATGGTATTACTTTAGATGAAAATCTTGCGGGTAAAAATCCTAACCCAACAGCAAAAGGAGCGTACCCTATCGCTTCGTTGACATGGATACTTGCTTACGAAAAAGGTAATGGTAGAAACACTAAAGCTATCAAACAAGCCTTTAATGCATTGTTAAGTGATGTGTATCAAGATAAGGCTTCATCCCTTGGATTTATCCCCTTAAAAGGGAATATCCTTTTGAAATCAAGAGCTGCCGTTGAAAAAATAGGTAATTAAATTTTTTAAAAATAGCTGTCTAATTATCATGACTTTCATATACCTTTAACCCCTCTTAAAGTCTTTTACAACATTTAGTAGTAGATTTATAGAGATATTCTTTTTTTAATGGAAGAGAAATTAACTCTTTTCAAGAATCGTAAAAGATTCGGTATCGAAAAAAATATAGATATTATCTTCAAGAATACTGCCTTAGTCTTGTCTAGTTTCGTGGCAATAATACTTTTAGGAATAATTTTAGTAGTCTTTTTTCAGTCATTTGAATCCTTTTCAAGGTATGGATTGAAGTTTCTCGTAACCTCTGAATGGAATCCTGTAAAAGATGAATACGGAGCTTTTACCGCAATATATGGCACATTAGTAACCTCATTTCTTTCGTTATTAATAACTATCCCCTTGGGCGTTGGAACTGCAATATTTATTACCGAGGACTTCGTCCCGAAAGTTTTTAGAGAAATAATAGGTTCATTTGTTGAATTATTAGCGGCTATTCCATCAGTTGTCTTAGGGCTTTGGGCAATATTTGTAATGGAACCTTTTTTCAGAGCCTTTTTTGTCTTTTTACATAATTTCTTTGGTTGGATACCTTTATTCAGTACAGAACCTACAGGCAGGAATTCTTTGTTAGCAATATTGATTTTAGTAGTTATGCTTTTGCCAATAGTGACTGCTATAGCAAGAGATTCTCTTAATCAAGTTCCTAAAAAGTTAAGAAATGCAGCCTATGGAATTGGAGCAAGTAGATGGAAAACAATATTTTCAGTAATCTTGCCAGCAGCGTTATCAGGAATCATGGCAGGAGTTCTATTGGCTTTAGGCAGGGCAATGGGAGAAACAATGGCTGTCACAATGATTATTGGTAATTCCAATGCATTTAGTTGGTCTCTATTATCTCCTGGATATACCATTTCCTCCATGCTCGCAAACCAGTTTGGTGAAGCTGATGGAAGTCAGGTTTCATCACTTTTTTATGCGGCTTTTGTACTTATGATCCTTTCTTTAGTGGTCAATATCTTTGCTCAATGGCTAGTTAAGAAATTTAGTCTCAAATATTAGATAATTATGAATTCACTCTATTACCAGAAAAGATTATCAAGAAATATAGGAGATAAATTCTTTACTTCTTTATCCGTTATTTGTGCATTGATCGCAATACTTCCTTTGATTTTTCTAGTGACTTATATCCTTTACAAAGGTGGATCTCAAATTACACCAGAACTATTTACTTTAGAACCAAATCCTCCTGGAGATGATTTAGATGCAGGAGGTATTAATCCTGCATTAATAGGGACACTAATAATAACTACCATTGCTTCAATTATTGCCATACCAGTAGGTGTTGGCGGTGGCATATATCTAGCTGAATACTCTAGAGGTGGTGCTTTTTCTAGGTTTATTAGATTCGGGGTAAATGTTTTAGCCGGTGTCCCTTCAATAATTGCAGGTGTATTTATTTATGCCTTAATCGTTTCAACAAAAATTTTATTCGGCAGTATGTATAGTGGTTTGGCAGGAGGTATGGCGCTTTCAATATTAATGTTGCCTACTGTGATTAAGACCACTGATGAAGGTTTAAAGTTAGTTCCTAACGAATTAAGATATGCGTCTCTTGGTGTTGGAGCAAGTATGTATGCAACCATATTGAAAGTTACTTTGCCCTCTGCATTTAGATCAATTGCTACAGGAGTTGTGCTTGGAATTGCGAGAGCCGCAGGCGAAACAGCACCTTTGATTTTTACTGCTTTATTTTCTTACTACTACATAGTAGGTATTGAAGATTTGTTTTACGAGATGGGCTCTTTGGCAATATTAATATACAATTTTGCTCTTGAACCTTATGATGCGCAGAACAAATTAGCCTGGGCAGCTTCCTTTATTCTTGTTTTATCGATACTATCAGTAAATATATTTTCAAGGATATTGGCCGCTTTTACTGAGAAAACTAAGAGAGTATAAATGATTAAAACTAATAAAAAAATACCAAAGAATATGATTTTATCTCTTGAGAATGTTTCTATTAGTTATGGAACTTTTGAAGCAGTAAGAAATGTTTTTTGTAACTTTAAAAAAGGCAATATAACATCTCTTATTGGCCCTTCAGGTTGTGGTAAATCAACTGTTCTTAGATCTTTAAATAGGATGAACGATCTAATTCCTAATTGCTCATTAAAAGGGACTGTCCTCTTTGATGGAACTAATATTTACGATAAAAGAGTAGATCCAGTTGAAGTAAGAAGAAGAATTGGAATGGTTTTTCAACAACCAAATCCTTTCCCCAAATCTATCTACGAAAATATTGCATTTGGGGCAAGAATCAATGGCTTTTCTGGAAATATGAATGAATTAGTGGAAAGTTCACTAAGAAAAGCTGCTTTATGGGATGAATGTAAGGATAAATTAAATGATAGTGGTTACTCTTTATCTGGTGGACAACAACAAAGATTATGTATCGCTAGAACTATTGCTATTGAGCCTGAAATAATTCTCATGGATGAGCCATGCTCAGCTTTAGATCCAATCTCTACTTTGAAAATAGAAGAGACTATGCATGAACTTAAGAAGAATTACACAATAATTATCGTTACTCATAATATGCAACAGGCATTAAGAGTTAGTGATATGACTGCATTTTTTAATGCTATTGAATATGAAGATGGTGATGGAGGAAAGGTTGGTTATCTTGCTGAATTTAATTCGACAAATAAAATTTTTAACTCCCCAAAAGAAAAAACTACTCAGGAATACATATCTGGTAAATTTGGTTAATGTTTAATTTTTACTTTTAAAAGAAAAATTTTTACCTTAAACAGGGGCTAGGGGTAGACAAATAGTATAAATACCTATATAGT
>QCRH01000028.1 GCA_003211955.1 Prochlorococcus sp. AG-459-O09
CAAAGAGGATGGTTTGATATCCTCGATGATTGGTTGAAGCGCGACCGCTTTGTATTTATTGGTTGGTCCGGACTACTTCTACTTCCTTGTGCTTATCTTGCTATAGGTGGTTGGTTTGTCGGAACAACATTTGTTACCTCTTGGTACACACACGGAGTTGCAAGCTCATACCTTGAAGGTTGTAACTTTTTAACAGCAGCTGTAAGTACCCCTGGTGATGCCATGGGACACAGTCTTCTATTTTTATGGGGTCCTGAAGCCCAAGGTAGTTTTGTAAGATGGCTACAACTTGGAGGTCTTTGGAACTTCGTTGCATTACATGGAGTATTTGGCCTAATTGGTTTTATGCTTCGTCAGTTTGAAATTGCTGGCCTTGTTGGAATTAGACCATACAACGCACTTGCTTTCTCAGCAGTAATTGCAGTATTTACAAGTATTTTCCTTATTTACCCTTTAGGACAGCATAGTTGGTTCTTCGCACCTTCATTTGGTGTTGCAGCAATCTTCCGTTACATCCTGTTCATTCAAGGTTTTCACAATATCACTTTAAATCCATTTCACATGATGGGAGTTGCTGGAATTCTTGGTGGTGCTCTACTTTGCGCTATTCATGGAGCTACAGTTCAAAATACTTTGTATGAAGATACAAGTATCTACACAGATGGTAAGGTTCAAAGTTCAACATTTAGAGCTTTTGATCCAACTCAAGAAGAAGAAACTTATTCAATGATTACAGCGAATAGATTCTGGAGTCAAATCTTCGGTATTGCTTTCTCAAACAAGCGATTCTTACATTTCTTGATGTTATTTGTACCTGTTATGGGTATGTGGACATCTTCAATCGGTATTGTTGGCTTAGCACTAAACTTAAGAGCTTATGATTTCGTAAGCCAAGAAATTCGTGCAGCAGAAGATCCAGAATTTGAAACTTTCTATACAAAAAATATACTTTTGAACGAAGGTATGCGAGCATGGATGTCTTCTGTGGATCAACCACACGAAAACTTTGTATTCCCTGAGGAGGTTCTACCACGTGGAAACGCCCTTTAATAGTTTACTTAGAGCTCCTAACCAGAGTATTGAAGAAACTGGTTACGCTTGGTATGTAGGTAACGCCAGATTAATTAATTTATCTGGCCGTTTACTTGGAGCTCATATTGCACACACTGGTCTCATCGTTTTTTGGGCCGGTGCAATGATGTTATTCGAAGTAAGCCATTTCACATTTGATAAACCAATGTGGGAACAAGGCTTAATTTGTATGCCTCACGTTGCAATGTTTGGATTCGGAATAGGTCCTGGTGGAGAAGTTACTGATGTATATCCATTCTTTGTGGCTGGTGTGATGCATTTAATTTCCTCCGCAGTTTTAGGATTTGGTGGTATCTACCATTCCTTAGCAGGTCCTGAAAAACTTGAACAAGATTTTCCTTTCTTTTCAACAGATTGGAGAGATAAGAATCAAATGACTAACATTTTGGGTTATCACCTTATAGTTTTAGGAGTTGGTGCATTATTTTTCGTTTTTGATTGGATGTTCATTGGAGGGGCTTATGACACATGGGCACCTGGTGGTGGAGAAGTTAGGTTAGTCAGTCCTACCTTAGATCCAAGAGTAATACTTGGTTACCTATTTAGGTCTCCTTGGGGTGGCGCTGGTTCAATAATCGGTGTTAACTCTATAGAAGATATAGTTGGTGGTCACGTATATGTTGGAATTACCGCAATAATCGGTGGTCTTTTCCATATCTTTACTAAACCCTTCGGATGGGCAAGAAGAGCATTCATCTGGAACGGTGAAGGATTATTAAGTTATGCTCTTGGTGGAATTTGTGTAGCAAGTTTTATCGCTTCAACATTCATCTGGTTTAACAACACTGCCTACCCTTCAGAGTTTTATGGCCCAACAAATGCTGAAGCTTCACAGGCTCAAAGCTTTACTTTCCTTGTGAGAGACCAAAGAATTGGAGCTAACGTAGGTTCAACAATGGGACCAACAGGTCTAGGTAAGTATCTCATGAGATCTCCTACTGGTGAAATTATATTTGGTGGTGAAACAATGAGATTTTGGGATTTCAGAGGTCCATGGTTAGAGCCTTTAAGAGGTCCTAACGGATTGAGCCTTGAGAAAATTCAAAATGATATTCAGCCTTGGCAGGTAAGAAGAGCGGCTGAATATATGACTCACGCTCCTAACGCTTCTATCAACTCTGTTGGTGGAATCATTACAGAGCCTAATGCTGTTAACTTCGTTAACTTAAGACAATGGTTAGCTGCAGCTCAATTCTTCCTAGGATGGTTTACATTCATCGGTCACCTTTGGCATGCTGGACGTGCTAGAGCTGCCGCTGCTGGTTTCGAAAAAGGAATCGACAGAAAGAGTGAACCAGCTCTAGAAATGCCTGATCTAGATTAATTTCTATTTCGTCAAAAAAAAAAGCCCTATCTTTAGATAGGGTTTTTTTTTGCTCAATTTTATTTTCTATATAAATTTTCTCTGAGCCATGGCAAACTTAAGCCCATTACATTACTGAAACAACCCTCTATTTTTTCTATATATTTACCACCTATACCTTCCAAGGCAAATCCTCCTGCGCAATATAAAGGTTCATTTGTATCTACATAACTCTTGATTTCCCAATCCTCCAAATTAGAAAAATAAACTCTTGAACTTACTGTTTTTTTTCTTATTTCATTGATTTTAAAAATTTTGGGAGTTGAATCAAAATTCCCAATTATTAGAGTATGGCCAGTATGTAAAAATCCAAATTCTCCAGACATTTTTTTCCATCTAATAAATGCCTCCTCTTTATTTGATGGTTTTCCATAAGCTTCTCCTTTAAATTCAAAAATTGAATCGCACCCAAGTATTTCCAAAGGACCATAATTAAATTCTTCGGGCAATGATATGTTTTGAATATTTTCAGATAAACTATTAGCCTTTTGAAAAGATAATTCCAAAGCTAAATTAAATATATTCTTTTCTTGAATAGTAGTTTCATCAAAGTCACTTGATATTTGGATAAATTCGATTTGACAATTTTCTAGTAATTTCTTTCTAGATTGAGAAGCAGAGGCTAGAATTAACACAAATTTTTTACCAAATTATAATTCAATTTAATAATTAATAAATTTTAAAATTAATATAAATTACTAATGAAGTTAGAAGCAAAATTACATGAAATAAAGAAACCAATAATGGTACTTGGCACTTCTAGTGGAGCAGGTAAATCGCTAACTGTTACTGCTATTTGCAGGATTCTTAAGAATTTAGGAGAAGAACCAATACCTTTTAAAGGACAAAATATGAGTAATAACGCTTGGGTTGATTGGGAAGGTGGAGAGATGGCATATTCACAAGCACTTCAAGCTTTTGCTTGTGGTATTAATCCCTCTGCAGAGATGAATCCCATTTTATTAAAACCACAAGGAAACTCAATAAGCGAGGTGATTCACCTAGGTAAAAGCATAGGGACCACAACCGCACAAAATTACTATAAAGATTGGGTTATTCCAGGCTGGGAAGTAATTAAAAAAAGTTTAAAGTCTATTTACGAACGGAATCCGAATTGTCGTCTAATTATCGAAGGGGCTGGAAGTCCGGTAGAGATGAATTTGATTCATAGAGATCTGACTAATTTAAGAGTTGCTAAATATTTAAATGCAAATTGCATTTTAGTAACTGATATTGAAAGGGGAGGCGTATTTGCACAAATAATTGGTACTCTTGAATTAATGAAGCCTGAAGAAAAGAAGCTTATTAAAGGAATTATTATAAATAGATTCAGAGGAGACCTTTCATTATTTGAAGAAGGAAAAAAATGGATAGAGAATAAGACTAAAATCCCTGTTATTGGAATTATTCCATGGTTAAATGATTCATTTCCTCCAGAGGATTCTTTAGATTTAATAGAAAAAAAATCAGTTTCTAAAAATCCTGAAATCAAAGTTGGAATTATAAAATTACCTTCTATTAGTAACTTCTCGGATTTTGATCCACTAGAAAATGAAGAAACAATATTAATTGAATGGATTAGAAAATCACAAAACCTAAGTAAGTATGACTTCATTATTCTGCCGGGCAGTAAACAAACGATTAAAGATCAATTATTTCTTGAAAATTCTGGCTTATCTCAGGATATAAGGGACTATTCAAATAACGAAGGAAATATTATTGGAATATGTGGAGGTTTACAAATGTTAGGGACTACACTTGAAGATCCGTATTTGATAGAGGGCTCCAAAACATATTCAGAAAACAAAATTAAAGGGATTGGATTACTGCCATTAAAAACTACTTTCTTTGAGAAAAAATTGACGCGACAAATCAACTCCGAATCTTTATGGCCATGCCAAACAAAAATTAATGGATTTGAAATTCACAATGGCAAGACTGAATTTGACAAAAATCCAAAATCACTAAAGATTAACCCTATCTTTAGGGGTTTAGATCTTGGTTGGTATACAGAAAATATAAAAGGTGGAACTATTGCAGGTACATACATTCACGGGATCTTTGAAAATGATAATTGGAGAGATGAATATCTAAATTTAATAAGGAAAAGTAAAAATTTACCAATATTTAATAAAAAATCAATATCTTATAAAAAAAAGAGAGAATCCATTATTAATAATCTAGCTAATGAATTCGATAAACATTTAAATCTCAAATCATTTTTAAGTTGAAAGAAAAAAACATAAAAATTATATGGTCAAATAAGAATGAAACATTTGTTTCTGAGGGAGATGACTGGTTCTCTTCAGCTATAAAAGCAGGTTTAGAAATACCCACTGGCTGTCTTACAGGAAGTTGCGGAGCATGTGAAATAGATGTAAATGGTGAAACAGTAAGGGCTTGTATAAGTGAAATTAAAAATAATAAAAAATCTACGTTAGAGGTTTCTTTAACTACAGACCCCTTTTGGGAAAAATAAATTTCACTAAACATTACCTATTATTAGATAAAGGAAAACATAGTAAAAAAATGATCCAAAAAATGTGTTTATTAAAATAACCTTCTTTTTGATTTTTGACGAGGCAATAATATAGCTACCCAAAACATGAGGCAGGATTGGGAAAGATCTTATGATTAAAATATAAGAAGATCTAAAAGTAATATTGTCAAAAAATTTATAAAGATTATTTTTTTCTGGTTTTTTTAAAAATAATATATTTCTAGAAAATTTAAATTTAATTTTTCTCAAGATAAGAACTTGAACTAAACTTAAAATGGTTAAAGCAGGAGAAAAGAATAAAACATAATTCAAACCAAAAATCTTTATTAAGATAAAATCAAAAATAATTGATAAAGGGAGGCCTAAAAATATGGAAACTATATTTAAAGCAATCAAATATTTATATTGAATATTATTAAATAATGACTCAAGATCATAGGTGTACCTGAATATTAGAGCAAAAAAATAAACCCCTAAATATGTAAAAAATATTTTAAAAATTGCTGATTTAAAATTTAGATCCTTTTTATTCATATGAGATGAACATTAATAATAATTATCAAAAACTTAGAGGGCAAATAACAACTTTTCCTACAGGGGGAATTATAGAATCAAACAGGAAATATTTAGAAATTAACTTATTTTGCATATCATCAAATTTTTAGTATTTAAAAGGAATAATTGTTAAGACGAAGGAAAGTAAATAGAAGCAAAGAATTTGCAAAAAAAAAAGACCCCTGATAATGGGGTCTTTTATGGTTTTACCAAATTAAGTGTTTCCTTGTTTCCACTGTTTTAGTAAAACCACTCCTTCACACATTTATAGATTATGTAATTAAATTCTTTTTCGTGGAAGGGCTGCATGGAATGTTAATTAACTGTCACATGTGCCAGTTTTCCATTTCTTGACATAAAGAAATTAAAAAACTTATATAGAAAAGGGTCTTTACTTATCAGAGATTAATGTGTGAAGAGTTTCTGATTTGTATAATTTACTTTTAAAAGGTATAAATTCTCTACAGTATTGTTTACTATTTCTTTTCCCAAAATAAATAAAGATTTGAAAACTGGTTTTTAGTATCTATTATTGCGGTACTTCTTGAGATCAACTTCCATCCTGCATAATTACGTTTTTTCATGATTGCTGCAAGTTCGTTTTCTTGTCTTTGAGTAATTGCATTTCCAAATGCATAATATATATCAAGATCATTTTCTACTTTTGCCATTTTTTAATGGGATGCTTTATTCAGAATTAATATTAATTAATCTTTCATCATTAAAGGGAAAGATTAGATAGGGTGATTGTAAATAAGACTTATATGGTATTTCCTTCACCCCAGATTGCGATTGGGCTACTGCTTATAAGTATTGGAATAGTAGTTACTTTTGATATCAAAATTGATCAGTCTAAAAGATAATAATAAAAGAAAAAAATTGGATATCTTGGTTAATATCTATAATAATTTGATCTAATAGTAATCTTAATTAAATTAAGAATAAAAAACACCCTGCAATAAATCCACTTAAATGACCTAATAAACTTACCCCTGGCAAAAAAGAGAAAATAAAACCTATAAGGCATATTGTCTTTGACATTTTCTGAACTTCATAATTAGACTTAAAACCGATTTTTTTACCTAAAAAATATTTCTTTCCATAAAAAGAAGTTAATAGTAAGAATCCAAATAAAGCATAAATTATTCCACTAAATCCTAAAGCGGCATAGTTGGGAAAGATATTAAAATAGGATAAGATCTTTTCGTAAACCCAGATAATAAAGAAATTTAAAAAAGAACAAATAAAAATAAATTTCAGATAAAAAAATCTGCTTTCGACTCCAAGTCTCATCAAAAAATATCTAGTGATGATTATTCCTCCAAGATTACTTAATAAATGATTTAAATCTGCATGTATTAGGGTTGATGTGAAAATCCTATAAGGTTGATCACTAATTAATCTTGGTACAAAGTAAAAATATTCTTTATCAATAACGCCAATTAAATCTGTAAAAATAAAAACTGAAATTAAAAAAAAGCCTGTTACAAGATACTGCCAATCATATTTAGATATTGAATTATTAATAGCCATAATTTCGTTAGTTTTATACTAAAAGAATATCTACTTACTTAAAAAAAAGACCCTCAAAAGGGTCTTTTTAATGTCTTGAGTTTATATTACCTTTAGTAAACTTTGCAATGAGAACTTGTTGGGTGGTCTAGGCATTCTTTTTCCCAGTAATCTTGTCTTTGATCTTTTGGTAGTTGATAATTAAAATCATGCATTCTCCAAATATCTGAAGTTGCATTTCTTAGGGCAGTAAATGGAGTGGTGAGTCTAATAAACATAAAACCTCCTAAATCTCTACTATTTAATTATCCTCCTTTTCAATTGAAATTAATAGAGTATTAATACCCGAGTATTAGTGCTTTATAGTCGTTGTGACTATCTTTCTCCATATTATAAGAATATAAATAATTTAGTAGTTTAAAGCACTTCATCATCTTTGTGGACAGCGAAGTGTACATGACACGAAGAGGACGAATAAATGCCCTCTTATTTATTTTTAGGACTTCCAGAAACTATAAATTAACGGAGAGGGTGGGATTCGAACCCACGAATAGTTCCCTATTAAACGATTTCGAGTCGTTCGCTTTCGACCACTCAGCCACCTCTCCGCCTGTTTATAAGTATGCACTTAATATTGAGAAAATTATGAACTATGTAATTATCTTAATTTTTAATTCCACCCTGCATCTTTCATCATTTTAATAGCTAAAGAATTTTTTTCGCCAAGGTCTTCTACAGTTACACTATCAGGCGTAAACTCTCCAAAGTTCTTTACTATTTCATTCTGATTAACTTCTTTCAAAGGATGTTCAAAAGTAGGAGCAGCTAAACCTTTACTTCCTTCGGGAGATGCTAAGAATTCAAGCAACTGAATAGCTTCATTTTTATTTGTTGCATATTTTGCAACACCACCGGCACTAATATTTACGTGTGCTGGATTAGGAGTAAGGACCTTTGTTTTTTTTGCATACAAAGCATCTCTCCTTCCATTAACTCCTGCTAACATTCTTGCGACGTAATAATGATTAACAATTCCTACTCCGCATTTTTTCTTAGAAACTGCTCTAATTATTGAAATATCACCTGGGAAAAAAGGTTTTGAAACGTTTGAAATCATACCGCTTAACCAAGCTTCAGTTTCTGATTGACCTTTGTTAATTATTTGATTGGCAACTAAAGATTGATTATATGGACTTTTTCTATTTCTTAAACATACTTTCCCTTTTAAAGAGGGATCAGCCAAATCAGTGTAATCATTAATCTTGCTAACATCTAGCACTTTTGGATTGGCTATCATAACTCTTACTCTTCTTGTTAATGCATACCATTCCTTATTTGGATCTTTTAATCCAATAGGAACATCATTTTCTAAATTAGAAGATTCTATAGGTTGCAGTAATCCAGCTTTGGCTGCATTGGTAATTCTTGCGGCATCTACTAGCAAAATTAAATCTGCCTGAGAATTCTCCCCTTCGCGTTTCAATCTTTCGATTAAAGAAATTCCTGCTGCCTCTATAAGCCTGACTTTTATTCCTGTTTCATCTGCAAACTTTTTATAAATACTTCTATCCGTGTTGTAATGTCTACCTGAATAAACTTTGACTTCCTTTTCTGTTGCATTAGCGGGTATATTAACGTTGAGTAAAAATGTACATGTTAGTGCTGTATAAAAAAGTTTTTTGAGATTTTGCACTTTTTAAAATTAGTATCTATGGTTACTTTATACCCATCAAAAGAGTTCAAGCTCTAAAAGCCATCTTCGATACATTAAACTGTATCATTTTTTATATGCCATATGAATTATTTAACTCATCAGTTATTAAATGCTGAAGAAATAAATTTTATAGAAAAAGAATTAGAAAAAGAAAGTCAAGGTTGGGAAGATGGGAAAAAAACTGCTGGCAGTCACGCCTCTATCGTAAAAAATAATTTGCAACTAAAAAGAACATCAGATATTTCGAAAAAATTATCCTTGTTAGTTAAACAAAAAATTTTAAATAATGATTTAATAAAAAGCTTTGCTTTACCAAAAACTATTCATGGAATCATGTTTACAAAATCATCAAAAAATATGCATTATGGGAGACATATTGACAATCCATACATGTCTTCTGGTAGATCAGATTTATCATTTACTCTCTCATTAACAAATAAAGATTTTTATGAAGGTGGAGAATTAATTATTGAAACAATGAATTCAGAAGAGAAATTCAAATTAAATGCTGGAGAGATAATTTTATATCCAAGTTCTTACTTACATTCAGTAAGCGAAGTAAATAATGGTGAAAGATTAGTATGCGTGGGTTGGATAGAAAGTTATGTTAAATCTTCTGAAAAAAGAGAATATTTATTTGATCTAGACGCAGGTGCAAGAAATCTACTGGCAAAGCATGGCAGATCTGATGAACTTGATCTTATTTTTAAATCTTATTCAAATCTCTTGAGAGTTATGGGGGATTAAAAAGAATCATTTTATACAACAAAAAGAATATAAATTTGAAATTGATTAATATATTAGAAAACCAATTTGTCGAATGCCTAAAAGAAGTTCAATTGCAATTTTCATAGCAGCTACAAGCGCATTAGCTATTTCAACGGTAGATAGTAATTCAGTTAAATCAGGTGAAAATAATTTGGGTGGATTAAAAGAATGGAATACTGATATGCCTTTAGATGCAGATTTCAAATTAGATTCGGAAGCACAAAGAATAGCTGATGAAGCAGCCAAGTCATCCGCGTGTATTCCTATTGGCGAGGGAGAAAACTGCTGGTAAAAGAGAAAAAAGTTAAAAACACTCTATTTGGTGTGTTTTAACGCAATTTAAGTTTATTAAATAAAAAAACACCCTAGTGGGTGTTTTTTAATGCAATTTAAGATTGTTTTAGAATTTAAATTGTGTTTCGATTACAGCACCAGTGTAGTCCTCTCCATCAGTTCCATTAGCATTTGTTGCTCCGAAAATTGCTGGTGTAACTGTTATTGAATCATTAACCTTGAAACCATAATATAATTCATACATAAATGGTTCTGCACCAGTATTTTCTCTCATTTGAGGTTGACCTAAGGCAACTCCAATACGATCATCTGGGTTAAAAATATCAAGCCATGTTAAACCTACGAAGAAAGCGTCAGTAGTATCGTTTGTATCATAACCATCCAATACTGAATAATCATAACCAACAGATACCTCAGGAGTAGCAGAACCAGAATCTACTGGTCTCCACCAGGCTCTTAAACCATAGTTAGTACTATTTTCATTACGGTCATCACCAGTAGCTGTACTGAAGTAGCTATCGCCCCAGTCATTGTACTTCAGGTTAACCATTGCAGAAACAGACCACTGATCTTTAGTTATTCCTATTTGATTAGCCCAACTTGTTTTGGATTCATCTGTTAAAAGTCCTGTTTCTGAACCACTTACTGTAGTCTTGGATTTTGTCCCTATATTGGAACTTATTGCTAATCCATTATCTGCCTTATAAACCCAACCTGCACCAGTATCTGTACTTGCACCATAAGCAGCAGCATTACCACCAAGAGTAAAAGCTTTTAGTACTGGTTTATAGATTGATGGAGTAGTTCCATGCATATAATAGTTTTCGATCAATGGGCCAACAAAAACAGTATTCTGTTCGCCTACTGGGAATTCATACCAAATTTTGTCTACCTTTAAAACGTTTGCATTTCCTTTTGAAGAACTTAGATAAGTGCCATGGTCTTTATCCTTAGTCCATGAACTTGCGTTACCTGTTTTAAGTCTCACATAAAGATTGTCATCTCCAGTAAAACTAGTATTTAAGTTTCCTTGCCACATGTACTGGAAAAGAGTCGACTCATTGGAAACTGTATCAGTGCCGGTCCCATCATAAGAAAGGGCACCAACTGTGAAATTAACTTTACCGTCTAATGTAGTTGTATCTGAGAAACCACCGGCTTCAAATTCACTTTGTTTAACCTCAAGGCCATCTACACGACTTTTAAGGTTTGCTATATCTTCACTAACTTCGTTAATGAATGTGTTGCTGTCAATTCTCGAAGATTTTGTTTGGCTACGTGCGTAGCTGTTCATTTCTTCTATATTAACAACGTCGGAAGCTTGCGAAGCAACTGGAGCCAATAAGCTCATAGACGCTCCTGCTACCAACATTTGTTGGAAGAGTTTCATTTTACCTCACACTAAAGTAGCCCAAATAATTTGGGTATCTATACTGTATCGAGCGTAACAAAAAAGGAAAGAAATATAAGTTTCATCTCGATGTAACTTTTGATACTATTAGTTTTTCTTGTCTAATTTATTGAATTTATTAATTTTTTGTCAATGGAAAATCAAGGGATTCTCTTTCATCTACCCATGATGAAGCAACTTCTCTCGCTAATTTTCTAATTTTTTCTATGTATTGCGCACGATCTGTAACCGAAATTACACCTCTAGCATCAAGAAGATTAAATGTATGACTACATTTTAGAACAAAATCAAGCGCAGGGTAAGTTAATTTCTTTTCTATTAAAGAAACTGCCTCATCTTGATAAATTTCAAATAATTTCCTGAGATTGTCAGCACTAGATTCAGTAAAATTATAAGAGCATTGACTTTTTTCAAATTGAAGCCAAATATCGCTATATTTCAAATCTTTGTTCCAATTTAAGTCCCAAATACTTTCTTTATCCTGCAAAAACATTGCAATCCTCTCTAATCCATAAGTGATTTCAATTGGGATTGGATTACAATCTATACCTCCGCATTGTTGGAAATAAGTAAATTGAGTAACTTCCATTCCATCCAACCAAACTTCCCAACCTACACCCCAGGCTCCAAGTGTGGGAGATTCCCAATTATCCTCAACAAATCTTATGTCATGATTTCTAGGATTTATTCCAAGAGATTCTAGAGATGTCAAATATTTTTCCTGTATTCCTTCCGGGGAAGGTTTAATTATTACTTGATATTGAAAGTAATGTTGCGCCCTATTTGGATTATCGCCAAAACGTCCATCTGTAGGCCTTCTGCATGGCTCTGCATATGCTACGCTCCAAGGCTCTGGTCCAATAGCCCTTAAAAAAGTGTGCGGATTCATTGTTCCAGCACCCTTTTCGGTATCATATGGCTGCATAATCAAACAACCTTCTTCTGACCAAAAATTATTTAAATTTTGAATTATATCCTGAAAAAACATTTAATTAAAATAGTGGAAAATTTACATCAATGCCACTAGTCATAATAACAAAGCTTTAAAGTAAAAAATATTTTAAAATCCAAATTCTCAAAAATATCATCCTATAAAAGCTTACATTAAAATAAAACCTTGATAAAAATAAATGTGGAATTAATTATGTAAAAAAATCTAATGGCAATGGTCCAAAAGTATTAGATTCTTTAGCACTTTCGTCATACTGACATGTTATTAAAATTCCTTCTCCAAGACCATTTTCAGATCTGACAAAAACATTACTAGTTTTTTGATTAGCTTTTAAAAAAACACCTCCATCAGCATGAAGGGAACCTAGATTCCTAAATTTAATTGAGGAATATTTCTTAGAAATTGATTGCAATGCTTCAATAGCTTTATTATCATTAGGTGCCATTATGCCTATTGTTATCCAATCTGCATTAAAAATATTTGCTTCAAGTTCCTCTAGAAGTTTTTTTTCTTGACTATTACTTAATTTAGGTGCAGTTCTAAGATTATTTAAATCGATTAATTTATTTATTTCCATTAGCTTTATATTTAAAAAATTCTTAACCAAATGTTCTTCCATTCCAAGCCCACAATGAAGCTGGCACATCCTCAAAAGAAATATAAATTCTATCTATTGGGATCCCCATTTTTTCATATACAAAATCTGATATTGGTTTTGCAATTTCTGAAGGATTTAGAGAACCTATTGATTTGATTTCTAAAAAGCAAGAAGGTGTCTCATCATCAAAATACATTTGGCAATTATCATCTATTTTCGCCATAACAAAACTTCTTGATTTGTTAGTTAAAGATGAAATAAGAATTGAAATTTCTTCGAGTAATTTCCCTTTATCATT
>QCRH01000029.1 GCA_003211955.1 Prochlorococcus sp. AG-459-O09
AAGAGTTGAAAGATGCATTGAAAGGTGCAACCCAGCTATTGCTGGCAACTGATGAAGATAGAGAGGGAGAGAGTATTAGTTGGCATCTCTTGCAAATACTTAAGCCTAAAATACCAACTAAGAGAATGGTTTTTCATGAAATTACAAAAAAGGCAATTAATAAAGCTTTAGACCAAACTAGAGAAATTGATATGGAACTTGTTCAGGCTCAAGAAACAAGAAGAATCTTGGACAGGCTTTTTGGATATGAATTATCTCCTTTACTGTGGAAGAAGGTAGCCCCCCGATTATCTGCTGGTCGTGTTCAATCAGTTTCAGTAAGGCTTCTTGTTAGGAGAGAGAGAGAGAGAAGATCCTTTAAAAAAGCTAGTTACTGGGGTATCAAAGCTTCCCTCGTAAAAGATAATGTTACTTTCGAAACTAAATTATTCAGTTTAAACGGTCAAAGAATTTCTAATGGTTCCGATTTCGATGAACAGACAGGTAAATTAAAACAAGGAAATAAATCTTTAATAATTGGAGAAGAAAAAGTAAATGATTTATTGAAGACTTTTTCCTCAGAGGATTGGTTAGTCTCAAAAATCGAAAAAAAGCCTTCCACTCGTAAGCCAGTCCCTCCATTTACAACTAGCACATTACAACAAGAAGCAAACAGGAAGCTTCGTTTGTCTGCAAGAGAAACTATGAGATGTGCACAAGGTCTATATGAGAGAGGTTTTATAACATATATGAGGACTGATTCAGTTCATCTTTCCGAACAAGCCACAAGAGCTGCTAGAGAATGTGTCAGTTCTATGTATGGAAAAGAATATTTATCTAACTCACCAAGACAATTTAATTCAACTGCAAGAAATGCTCAAGAAGCACACGAAGCTATTAGGCCTGCAGGTGAGGTATTTAAAACACCAAAGGAAACTAGTCTAACTGGTAGAGATTTATCTCTTTACGATTTAATTTGGAAAAGAACTGTAGCTAGTCAAATGGCGGAAGCTAGGCTAACAATGATTAATGCTGAAATTAGAGTGGGGGATGGAATATTTAAATCGAGTGGAAAAAGTATTGATTTCGCGGGATTCTTCAGAGCTTATGTCGAGGGGAGTGATGACCCAAGTTCATCCCTTGAACAACAAGAAATTATTCTCCCAAGCTTAACAACTGGAACATGTCTTCAAGTTACTAATAAGGAGTCTACTTTTCATGAAACTAAACCTCCTGCAAGATATACAGAGGCTGCATTAGTTAAGGTCCTTGAAAAAGAAGGGATTGGAAGACCTTCTACCTATGCAAGCATCATAGGGACAATTGTGGATAGAGGTTATGCGAATATATCCTCCAATACTTTGGCTCCAACGTTTACAGCTTTTGCTGTTACCGCTTTACTAGAAGAACATTTTCCTGATCTGGTTGATACTACTTTTACTGCAAAAATGGAATCTTCATTGGATGAAATATCTTCTGGTAATCTTGAGTGGCTGCCATACCTAGAAACTTTCTATAAAGGTAAAAATGGTTTGGAGGTAAAAGTTCAGAAAACAGAGGGTGATATTGATGGTAAAGCTTATAGACAAGTTGATTTCGAAGACCTTCCTTGCGTGGTCAGAATAGGCTCTAACGGACCTTGGCTAGAGGGTACAAAAATTGATGAATCTGGTAATGAAATTCAGGCTAAAGGTAATCTTCCAATGGATATTACTCCTGGAGATTTAGACATAAAGCAAGTTGATCAAATTTTAAGTGGCCCATCAGATCTTGGAACTGACCCAAAAACTGGGGAAAAAGTCTTTTTAAGATTTGGCCCTTATGGACCTTACGTACAGTTGGGAAATGATGATCAAGATAAAGCTAAACCAAGAAGAGCTTCATTACCCAAAGAGTTGAAAACTGATGATCTAACTCTAGATGAGGCTCTTGTACTTTTAAGTTTGCCTAGATTGTTAGGAGTTCATCCTAAAGGAGGAGTTGTTGAAGCTGATAGAGGAAGATTTGGCCCTTACATCAAATGGATTAAAAATGAATCTGAATCTGAAAATAGATCCTTAAAGAAAGAGGATGATGTTTTTACTGTTGATATAAAACGAGCATTAGAAATTCTTGCGATGCCAAAAATGGGTAGAGGTGGTCAAGAGGTACTTAAAGACTTTGGAAAACCGAAAGAATTTAAAGAAAAAATTCAAATATTAAATGGAAGATATGGCGTCTATTTAAAATGTGGCAAAACTAATGTTTCGATTTCCAAAGATACTGACATAGAAAAATTTACCATAGATGAAGCAGTATCTCTTTTAGAAGAAAAACTAAAAGATAAAAAAGGCGCAATTTTAAAAAAAACAAAGATTAGTAATATAAAAACTACAAGGAAAAAGAAAAGTTAGAAAAAATATGATTTTTAAAAAAAAAGAATTTTTTTTATTAATTTTTTTAATTTTCTTGCAATCATGCTCTGGAGGGAGGATTGGAAATTTTCTTGAAAGCAGTTTTAATGATTTAGAAAAAACAAGCAAAAATGAAGATTTACAAAATAACTTATTAAATAAAAACGATATAAATTTAGAAAAAGAAAACAAAAAATTTGATGATAAAAAAAATAAAAAAATTAAGAATCTTTCAAAAAAAAGAAAAATTGAGCTTCAATCTTACAAAATAATATTAATCTTAAAAGATGTAGATCCAAAAGATCCAACGGAAGAGTTAAGTTCCATATTGAGTAATTCTGAGGTAAATTTTGAAATAGAAAAGATTGAACGTATCTTAGATTCAAAAAACAAAAGTATGAATAAAAATTAATTAAAAATATTCAACAAAAAATGAAAATAACAACAAAAACTGAAGCATTAAATATTGTCGAGACCTCTTATTTAGCGTCTCTTTCGTCTTTATTATGGCTTGCATTATATTATCTGCCAATTGGGGGGGCTTTATTAAGGTTGATTTTACCCCTCCCAATGATCTTGTTGCACTTGAGAAGAGGAACTAAAATTGCATTAGAAGGACTTTTGATACAATTTCTACTTTTATTTATTATTATGGGTCCTGTTAGAGGAACTTTGTTTTTATTTCCTTATGGGACCTTGGCTTTTTGGTTAGGTTGGTGTTGGTTCAAAGAAAAGAGTTGGAAACTTAGTTTGACTGGGGGAGTTTTTATTGGAACCCTTGGCTTCTTACTAAGAGTAATAGCATTATCTACGTTAGTTGGAGATAATCTTTGGGTGTTAATTACTAGAGCGAGTTATGGTCTAATAGAAAAGTTAATTGGATTATTTAATTTACCTTTATATCCCTCAATTTTGAGTATACAATTAGGCGCAATTTTATTAATAATTTTTCAAGAAATAATTTATGTTTTAACTGTGCATGTAGTTGCCTATTCTCTGTTTCCTAGATTTAAATTAACCATCCCAGATCCTCCAAGATTATTAAATAGCTTAGTTGATTTTAATAAATAAAAAAAAGCAAGAATGTACAATACAGAATTAGGGATAAATTTTTTTGGTAATGAATCCAATATAAAAAGACAACTTAATAAGATAGAAATACTGAAAAAGAATATTAAAAATTTAAAAATATTTCTTATAATCGCTGGCACTAATACATCACAAATTCCGGGAATTTCCGCAGCAGGTATTAATGCAAAATCAAGGAGAACAACTGCGCTCGCAGATGCCGAATTTTTGCTTGAAGGTGCTTCAAAAGATCATAAATATAAATTGCCTCTTCTCAATGCAGGAGTAACTCCGGCCCTAATCAGTCATGTTTGTTCAAAGCTTATAAATATTTATCCAGTGATTGTTCCTCTTGGAATAGGAGCAAAGCCTTATTTTAATCATTTGGTTATAGAAGATAGAAATTTGGGCCCATCAAATTGTCTTACTACTGGTAAATCGATGACTAAAGAGAGAGTTTTAAATCTCTATAAAAAAGGTCTTGCAATAGGAAAATCCTCGAAACAACCAGTTTTAATTTCTGAATCTGTACCGGGGGGCACCACAACTGCTCAGGCAGTAATGGAAGCTTTTGGTTTGCAGGTATCTAATTTAGTAGGGAGTAGTTTATTTAAAGCTCCAAGAGAACTAAGAAGGCAAGTAGTTAAAAGAGGACTTTTCAATGCAAATTTCAAGGCTGATTTTGACTCTTTTGATGTTGTCGCGGCGGTAGGTGATCCTTTTCAAGCTTTCTCAATGGGTCTATTAATCGGTGCCAGGTTAGCAAAACAACCACAACCTGTAATATTGTCTGGAGGAAGTCAGATGTTAGCGGTCATTTTGCTTGTATTAGAATTTTTAGATGAAAAAAATAAAGATGATTTTATTGAAGATGTTTTTATTGCGACAACTGGGTGGCTTCTGAAAGATAATTCTCTAAATGATTTATTAAATCTAATTAATGAAAAATATGATGTCAAATTATTAGGTTTAGCCAGTCCTTTGAATTTCAAATCTTCAAAATACAAAGAATTGAGGGATTATGAATTAGGTCATGTAAAAGAAGGTGTGGGTGCTGGTGGAATATCATTGCTTGCTTTCTTAGATGGATTTAAAAATGAAGAAATAGTTTCATTGTGTCAACTAAATCTGGAAATGATGAAGGGCCAAGGTCAAATTTCTATAGAGAAGGATTGCTGAATGTTCTCAAACTTTGCAACCAGAAGAGAATTTTTAAATTGTGGAAAGCTTTCGCTTTTATTTTTCTTAAACTCTTGCAGTAATCTACCTAATAAAGTAAAAATTGCATTACAAAATTCTTTTTATCCAGAATCTTTTAAAGATACGATTCCAAAAGATTGGAAGCAGGAAAAGATTAATTTTGAAAATATTCGGCTACAAAAAAATAGAAACACAATTTTCAATTCTGACTTTACTTTAATAAATGATGGATGGATTTCTAGTATAGATTTTTCAGAATTTGAAAAAATAAATGAATTTGCACTATTCGAAAATTTGGATAAGAGATCGATAGATTTTTTGGGAAGCTTTAATCAAAATCAGAGGAGTAAATTATTTCCTATTGGCGTAGTACCCTATACAATTATCATTAAAAATAATAAAGAATTAATAAATTCAGCCAGAACATCTTGGGATTTTCTTCTTTCTAAAAAATTAACTGGGAAAATTATTTTTCCACAAAGTCCCAGAATAATATTGTCAATTGCTCAAAAAATTAATTCATCTAATTCTTTAAAAAAACTCAAAAGCCAAGCAATGTTATTTGATGATAAAAATATGCTCAATTGGTTGATTAATTCTGATGCTATTGTCGCAATAGTTCCTTATAGTCTTTGTTCAAAATATTTGAAAATAGATCCAAGGCTTTCTTTAGTCTTCCCAAGCCAAGGCGTGCCTTTGATGTGGCATTTTCTACTTAGTCAATCAAATCAAAATAATGCAATATTAATTAAATGGATTAAATCTTTAGAAAATAAATCAATAGTAGATAAATTAGTAAGTCAGGGTTGGTATCTTCCATTCAATAGTGATTATTTGCAAAGTAAATATAAATCTAAAATGCTCCCCATATCAGGACCTTCTGAGAAATGTTGGAAAAATAGTTGGTCTTTCCCTGTCTTAACAAATGAACAAAAAATTAATCTTAAAAATATCTGGAATGAGTCCTTATCCCCATAATCTTTTTGTAGGATTTTCAATTAATAAGTTATGAGTTTCCTTTAATAAATTTGGTATATCTAATTTACTAGGACATTTAGGAACACATTCATTACATTCTTGACAAAATGAGGAATTTTTTTCTTCCCACCAGTGGCCAGCTTTTCCTATTAAATTGTATCTTTCTTTTGAAAATTCTAATTGGCCATAACCAATAGATATATTTCTTAAACGAAGTATTTCTGGAATAGGCACTTCATTTGGACATGGAAGACAAGATCTGCATTGTTCACATTTGGTTGAGTTTAATCTTTCATTAGAAACTTCCTCAATTTTATTCAGGGCGCTTTTTTCAAGTTGTGTAAGCTTCTCGAATGAGTTTCTAAGTTTATGCGCAAATTCAAAATCTTTTTTGTTTGTCGCCCCCAATGATAAAGTTGTAATACCTTTCGCCAGCAGAAATCGATACGCTAATTCTAATGGATGAAAAGGCTTAGAGGCCTCTATTAAAATATCACTTGGAGAATACAATCTACCGCCTTTATCAGCAGGTGATATTGCTAATACTCCCATACCTTTTTTTATAGCTACCTCTGCTAAAGCAATCTTAGATTGATCTAAATAATGTAAATGAAGACTACAAAAAGTAAAAACTTCACAGTTAATTGCATCTTTAATTAGTGAATAACTTCCGTGAGAACTAAAACCAACTTGATCAACTAGTTCCTTCTCAAGTATCCAAGATATGAATTTCTTACCCTCTCCAGCAAGAACCCAATCTAGATGTTGTTTTAAGTTGAGTCCGTGAATTGCAAGATTATTAATTTTCTCGCGATTTAAATTTTTAAGAGACTTTTTAAAATTATTTTTTAAAAAGTCAAAATCACCTTTTGGTAAAACTTTGGAAGTAATCACCCAATTTTTTTCTTTAATATTCTCTTCTATTGCTAATTTTTTTATTGAATTTCCAATAAGTTTTTCAGCATCACCATAAGCGGGTGCTGTTTCTATGTGGTTAATTCCTACATAATATGCATTTTTTATTATGCTATACATTTTTTCGAGACTTTCAGTTGCTCGCATTGTCCCTAAAGTGAATAAGCTCACTTTCGCCCCTCTACCAAATGATCTTTTTTGTGAATTAATAATCATCTAAATATGATCAATTTCTTTTTATTTACTCTTTAATTTATTTATAGTTGAAAATCATTTAAAGTAAATTAAAGTAAATACAAAATTTTGCAAAAATATTTTTCTTAAATCTATGTTTACAGGAATAATTCAATCAGTTGGAAAACTAAGACAAGAAAAAAATATTTTAGAAATTGAAATTCTAGATAATTTATTTGATATGGCAATCGGTGACAGCATAGCTGTTGATGGAATTTGTTTGACAGTTAAAGAGATTTATCAAAATAAATTTACTGTTGATGTTAGTGAGGAGACATTAAAAAAAACAACTTTAGGAGTAAAGTCGAACCTGAATCAGATTGTTAATTTGGAGCCCGCTCTTAGGGTGTCTGACCGTTTAGGAGGGCATATAGTCAGCGGACATGTTGATGGCCTTGGAACAGTTGAGAATATAAAAAAATTAGAGAAATCTTGGCTCTTATCAATAAAGTGGAAAAATAATAATTTTTCAAAATATGTAGTTAATAAAGGGAGTATTTGTGTAAATGGAATAAGTCTTACGATTGCAAAATATGAGCAGGAAGGAGAAATATTTACTATTGCGATAATTCCTCATACTTGGCATAACACAAATCTGAATAAATTAAATATCGGTGACAGCGTAAACCTTGAGGCAGATGCACTAATTAAATATGTAGAGAAATTACTTTTATTTAATAAAAATAGTAATCAAGATTTATCTTCAAATAATATTTCTTCCGAGTGGCTTAAAGAAAACGGTTGGTAAAATATATTTTTTAATTTAATGGAATCAGATAAATTGTTTTTGACTCTTTTTTAAGATCGATTTTAAATTCCTGACCAGGTTCTAGACCTAATTTTTTGGTGTAGGCATGACCAATTAATAGGTTCCCATTGCCATGAACTTTTGTTTTGAACTCTGTCTGTCTGCCTCTTGAAACTCTATTACCATTTTTACCCAGACGACCATTTCCTATTTTGTAACCCTTAGCTTCGATTAGCGCCCTATAAAAACTTTTTCTTAAGATTCTTCCACTTGGTCCTACGTACCCACAACCTTTTGCTATCTCATCTTCAGATTTTTTACTTAATAACTTTGCTTTTTCAAGAAGTTCTTTTCCTTCTAGCATTATCTGACAAATTCATAATTATATATTCTTACTAAAAAGGAGAACTGTGGCAATATAAATTAATAAAAAATATATTTAATTTTTGAAATTAAGTTTTTTATAAAAGATACAAAATAATAAATAAAACAACCCATATTCCATCTACAAAATGCCAGTACAATTCAACAGCTTCCAATGGGAACATATTTTGACTAGTTAATCTTCCGCCATTGATTCTCGATTGCCAAGCAATAATTAAAATCATTAAAGTTCCTAAAGTGACATGTAATCCATGAAAACCAGTAAGAGCATAAAAAGTACTTGCAAATAAATTATCAGTTAATCCAAAAGGTAAATGAAAATATTCAAATAATTGACATATTAAAAAAATAATTCCAAGAAAAGCAGTAAGAAATAACCATTTTTGGGAATCTGAGTTTTTATCTTTTAAAAGTGCTTTGCCTGCTTTATGGAAAGTTGCACTACTAACAAGTAACAAAATTGTATTGAGAGTAGGTATTGGTAGTTCTAATTCATAAATAGCACCATCTGGTAATGGATTTACTGCTTTATAAGTTAAATAAGCAGCAAAGAATCCAGCAAAAGTCATTCCGTCCGCAATTAGGAAAGTTATAAGACCAAACATTCTGAAGTCTTCATGTGTTTCATGAACTTCAGAATTATTTTTTTGAATTTCTTTTGAGCTATCTAGTGTTGTCATATGTTTTTATTTTTGCTCAGAAATTTCTTTACCATAACCATATGGTTCTTCAACTAATGGAGCTTCTCCTTTCCAATTTTCAACTGGAGGTGGAGAAGATGTTAACCATTCAGATGTAAGAGCATTCCAAGGGTTATCTCCAGCATTTTTTCCATTTCTCAAACTAAGGAATACATTAATTAAAAAAGGAATTGTACTTATAGCCATCAAAAGAGCCCCAAGGCTACTAATTTGATTAACGAACTGGAATTGAGGATCATATTCTGCAACTCTTCTTGGCATTCCATTTAAACCAAGCCAATGTTGAGGAGCAAAGCACAAGTTAAATCCAATAAAAGTAATGGTAAAGTGTAAAATTCCTAATTTTTCATTGAGCATTTTCCCAGTTACTTTTGGGAACCAATGATAAATTGAAGAGAAAATAATAAAAACAGTCCCTCCATAAACTATGTAATGAAAATGGGCCACAACGAAATAGGTATCATGTACGTGAATATCGAAAGGTACCTGTGCCAAAGCAACTCCTGTAATACCTCCAAAAACAAAATTTATTATAAATCCGCAAGAGAATAACATTGCACTATTGATGGAAATTTTACCTCCCCATAATGTTGCAACCCAATTGAAAAATTTTATACCTGTCGGAACAGCAATAAATGCTGTGGCTATAGTAAAGAATAATCTCATCCAAGGGGGGGTCCCACTCGTAAACATGTGATGTGCCCAAACAACTAAACCTAAAACTACTATCCCCATTATTGAAAAAACCATTGTTGTATATCCAAAAAGTGGTTTTCTAGCATGTACAGGAAGTATTTCACTAACTAAACCAAAGGCAGGAAGGACCATAATGTAAACAGCTGGATGAGAATAAAACCAAAATAAATGCTGATAAACTACGACATTGCCACCTAAAACAGGATTGAAAAACCCTGTATTAGCTATGATATCGAAGCTAAGTAGAATTAAAGTGCCTGCTAAAACAGGAGTTGACAAAACAACTAATATACTTGTTCCAAGCATTGCCCAACAATACATTGGCAATTGCATAAGTTTTAATCCTGGCCTTCTTAGTTTGATAATGGTCGCGATAAAGTTTATTCCACCAAATATAGAACTGCCTCCAAGTAATAGAACGCTCAGAATCCAAATAATTTGTCCTGATTGAGGAGTAGTTATGCTCAAAGGAGGATAAGCCGTCCATCCAGCCTGAGCAGCACCCTCAACAAAATAGCTTGCTACCAGCATGAAACCTGAAGGAGGAATCAACCAAAAAGCTACGGCATTTAATCTTGGGAATGCCATATCTCTTGCACCTACATAAAATGGAATTAAATAATTTCCAAAAGCACCGTTAACTACAGGCACTATCCAAAGGAATATCATTATTGTTCCGTGTAAAGTTAAAACTTGGTTATAAACATCTCTTGGCATAAAGTCAGACATTGGACTAGCTAGTTCAATTCTTATAGCGCTCGCTAGGGTTCCTCCTATTAAATAAAAAAGAAAACCGCAAACTAAATATTGTATCCCAATTACTTTATGATCAAGGCTAAAACTAAAGTATCTAAGCCAGCCTTTAGGTTGAAGGCTTTCATTATTAGTTTTTTGTGGATCAATTGATATTGTCATAAATTTACCTCTGGTTTTTTATTTTTGTTAAACCATTCGTTGTAATCAGATTCTTCTTCAACAATGATGGAGGCTCTCATCCCTCCATGATATGGGCCACATAATTCTGCGCAAATTATCGGATATTTTCCTACTTTTGTAGGAGTGAAATTTAGAATAGTAGGTTGCCCAGGAATAATATCCTGTTTAATTCTGAACTCTGGCACCCAAAAAGCATGAATTACATCTTTGGATTCCATTTTCATTGATACTTTTTGATCAACAGGAACGTGTAGTTCTCCTGATATGAAATTGCCCTTGGGATAATTGAATAGAAATGCAAATTGCATAGCTGAAACTTCAATTGATAAATTATTTATTGCTATTTCATTATCAGAAGTTTGACTTATTCCAGCCCATATTTTTTCAGTGTTAGAACTCATCATTTCGTGGTTATGATTTAGTTCTTTCATCCCTCCCATTCGATCGTAAATGTTGTAGCTATATAAACCTATTAACAAAACAATTATTGAAGGAATAATTGTCCATACAATTTCTAAGCTTAAATTTCCCTCTAAAGCTATACCATCTCCTATCTGATCATTTCTTTTCCTAAACTTAAATAAGCTATAAATAACAGCTATTGTCATTCCTATAAAAATAATTAATCCAATGATGAAAAGAATTTTAAAAAGTTCATCGTAAATTGGTGCATTAATACTTGCTTCCGCTGGGAGCAAATTTACATTAAAACCAATCCAAAAAGATATAGCAAAAACGAGTGAAATAATTAGTATTAAATAAATGCTTTTATTTAACAATTGATCTCTAAAAATTTATATTTATATCCTCAAGATATTCAATTTTTTTAATCCTGCATCCTTTATTAAAAGAAAAACATTTAAATTCACAACTTCTTAAGATTTATGAAATAAAAGGCGTATTATTAATAACTTTTTAGAGTTAATTGTCAGGGAAAAAAGATTAAATTAGTAAATTATTTTTTAAATTAAACATATTAATTTTTAATTAATGTTTGGTTTTTGAATCTAATTTATTATGCAAAATAAAAGGATTTATCCATTTGATTAATAACCAATCATATAAATCAAAATATCTGACAATTTTTAAAAGGTTGGGAAATCATAGTGTATTTGCACTTATCGCACTAATCGTAATTGGAGGTGCTACTAGAGTCATGGAGGCAGGACTTGCCTGTCCAGATTGGCCATTATGTTATGGATCTTTTTTGCCTTTTAAACATATGAACTTAAGAGTATTTCTAGAGTGGTTTCATCGTCTAGATGCTTTTCTGGTTGGAATATTAATTCTTTTTAAATTTGCGCTTTCAATTATTTGGAAAAATGAAATTCCAAATTGGTTACCTAAAACTTATTCATTATTACTTTTTCTCGTTATTGTTCAAGGATCTTTTGGAGCTTTAACAGTAATAAACCTGCTTGATTCATCTACTGTTACTGGTCATCTTTTAATAGCTTTTCTACTTCTCATTACAACAATCTCAATAAATCAAAATTTAGAAAATGACGACATCGAAGAGCCATTAATTTGGTGGAGATTATTATTTTTTGTTCCTCTTTTACTTACTCTGATTCAATCTTTTATTGGCGTAAGGCTTTCATCAACCTGGTCAGCACATATTTGCTTATCTTTTAATAAACAATGTCTAATTCTAAATACACATAAATTATTTGCTTTTCCAATTGCTTTTTCAATTTTATTAATTATTTCTATTGCAATTTATAAGAGAAGTTTGCTTAATGAAAATTGGAAATATATCACAACACTTATTTTTCTCTTGTTTTTCCAAATTACTTTGGGTGTTTTAAGTCTTAAAACAAATTTGAATGAACCTATTTTTATTATCGGTCATCAACTTAACGCCTCTTTATTTATTGCAATATTAACAACATTAATTTTTAGAAATCCTTTTACCAAAAAAGGTCAAAACCACTCCCTTAATCCCCAAACGGCCGGTATCAACTAATGAACAGTAGTAACTTGGAAAACTTGAACTATAAATCTTCAATTAGGGATGAAGTTGTACCTTCAAGAAAAAGATTAACTTTGCCGCCTTGGCTTGAAGTAGCAAAACCTAGATTAATCCCACTTTTACTGGCCACAACTTTGGGAGGAATGGCTTTAACAGAAGAATGGCCTTTGTCTTCCCCGAAACTTATCTGCACTTTAGGAGGAGGCGCTTTGGCAGCAGCAGCAGCAGGAGCTCTTAATTGCTTGTGGGAAATGGAATTAGATAAGAGGATGACAAGAACTAGCAAAAGAGCATTGCCGGCAGGAAAGTTGTCATCTGAGACTGTATTTTTAGCCGCCGTATCATGTACTTTGGCAGCTTCGATGCTTTTAGTAAGTGGTGTAAATTATTTGGCTGCGGGTTTAACTCTTCTTGGTTTATTTAGCTATGTAATTTTATATACAGTTATTTTGAAACCACGTACAACAAAAAACATTGTTTTCGGAGGAGTTGCTGGTGCGATACCACCCTTAGTTGGAGCGTCTGCTGCCACAGGGCATGTAGGTCTTAGTGGTTGGTGGTTGTTTGGTTTAGTAATGTTATGGACCCCAGCTCATTTTTGGGCACTTGCAATTTTGTTGAAGGATGA
>QCRH01000030.1 GCA_003211955.1 Prochlorococcus sp. AG-459-O09
GTTAATTCCAAACCTATAAGCCAAATCTTTATTTAACTTACTGCCTCCTGTAATAGCGCCACTTGCTTCTAATAATTCACCACTTAAGGTAACCAACCTACTTTTTTGTGTAGATAACCTAGCTGAGGATAAGTCTGAAAAAACCAAAGTATCTCCAAAAACATATCGAAAAACATCTGAATAAACTTCATCAAAAGTAATTAGATTAATAGCTTTATCAATAAATCCATGCTCCCTTTTATTTTCAAATCTTGAAATTGCATAATTCTTTTTTTGACTTTTAATTCTATTTAAAGGTAAGAAAGTTAATCTTCCCGCCTTCTTCTTTTTAAGGATTTCAATTGCTTTAGCAGCAATATGATCATTATCAACAACAATTTGTCCTAATCTATTTCCAGCAGCAATTTCTAATGCATATCTATTTTTCTCACTGACCTCTCCAAGTTGAGCTACATAACCATGTATACCCTCTAACCCTGCTTCTAAGAGAATTCTGAGAGCATATGAACCTCTAGATTCGTTTAAAGCTTCCTTCCTGCTTTCGAATCTAGATAAATCCTTCTCAAGCCTTAATTGCTCGTTGTTTAGCCTCGATTTAGTTTTAATTAATAAATCAATTTCATTTTTTAAAGAATTAATTTCTGAGCTATTACTTGCCAAATTTTTATTCTTTGTATCGGATGTCTCTTTTTTTCTTTGATTTCCCTCAAAAAGTTTCTGCTTTTCTAAGTCTAAGGAGTCAATCTGAGACAAAATCTCATTTTTTTGAATATTATTTTGGATAATTTCCTTTTCAATTTTCCTTTTTTTTATTTCCAAAGGATTAATCTGATTTTTTATACTTTCAAGCTCAGCATTTAATTTGATACTTTGTTTTGAGAATTCTCCAGATTCTCCAGCCGCATCAGAAAGTTTTTTTCTAGATAGTTTGTGTTTTAAAGTGAGATCATCAATTTGCAAGTTCAATTGATTTAAAAAATTATCATCGAAATTTACTTGTCTCATCTTTTCTGACTCGATATTCCTCTTAGAAATTACAATTTCATCTCTCTGCCTTTGTAATTTAATACCTTCTTCTTTATTCAGACTTGATGTCCTATCAAGTTCTCTCAAGCTAGAATTAATACTTCCAATATCAGAATTCACTTTTATCAATTTATCCTCTCCTTTCTCCTTAAGCTCATCAACTAGTATTTTAAAAGCATCTTCTAAGACTGATATTTCTTTACTAATAGATTCTTTTTGTTTATTAAATAATATTTTATTTTTTTCAATTTCACTTTCTTTTTTTTCTATAGATTCAAGATGCTTAACTTGTTTATCAAAAATAAGAACTTTCTCTAGTTGCATTATTTGTAGAAGTTTTGCCTTTAACTCTTTATATCGCTTTGCTTTTTCACATTCTTTTTCAAGCTTATTCTTACTAGATTGCAATTCATTTTCTAAAATTTCACATCTTTCTTGTCTTTCGAAAACGTCATTTAATTTTGAATTAGTTTGTTCTATTCTTGTATCAAAAAGTGCGACTCCTGCTAATTCATCAATAAGATTTCTCCTCTCCTTATTATTCATTGAAACTATTCTTGTTACATCACCCTGCATGACAACATTGCTGCCCTCAGGATCAACACTAATATCTCTTAATATTCTCTGTATTTGTTGCAAGGTACATTGTTTTCCATCTGAAGTATAAGTAGAAGCATAAGAACCACCTGGCATAAGCCTTAATTTTCTAGAAACTACCCATTCTTTTTGACCTTTATTAAGGGCAATTTCTTCTTCTTCTAGTTCCAAAGGCGGAAGATCCTCTCTAGGGGACCAATCTTGAATATTAAATTTTACCGATACAGATGTTTCTGATGACTTACCCTCTTTAACTTTGGAGTTATTTATTAGATCTGGTAATCTTTCAGCCCTCATTCCTCTACTATTAGCTAGCCCTAAACAGAATAAAATCCCATCTAAAATATTACTTTTTCCAGAACCGTTAGGACCCGTAACCACTGTAAAACCTTCTTCAAGAGGAATTTTTACATTTCCCCCAAAAGATTTAAAATTTTCAAACTCGACCTGATTGATATGTACCAATCTCAAGTCTCAATAGCTAAATAAGAATAACTAATTTGCAAAAATTCTCAATAGAAATATTACGTTTATTTATAAATGAATATTAATAATTTTTGCTTAATCTACAAGAATTACCCGAAATTTCAAACAAACCACAAAGAAGTTCACCATCCAAAATAAATTGATAATATTCAGAGTCCAACTTATCGGAAACGCATTTAAATATTCCATGATCAATTCTTTTTACAAAACCTCTATTATCAGAAAGTTCATGTTCTATCCTGGCTAACCATACAAGTCTATGATTTGGCTGCTTAAAAATTTCTATAGAAGCTTGATTTAATAAAGGTAGTTTTAAAAATTTCCAAGTTAAACAATCTATGCCATTTTCAATAAGAAAATCATAATGAATATCGAAAGAGTTTGCAGAAAAAACTTTATGTTCAAGCAAAACCCATTTATTCATTATTTAATTGATAAATAAATAGAATCTATTTTCAAAACAAAGTTGAGATAAAGATATATTTTCTTAAAGATGGTTCCTGTTATTTAATTACTTGCATCAGGAACAAATCTTAAAGCAATGAATAGCAAACTTCCAGCTCCAGCGATAGCTGCAGCTACTAATCCAAAATCTGTAGGGATTGTGCGAGATGCAAAAATTAATGATGCAAATGTAATATCCATGATGAAATTTAAACTCATTTAATAAATTCAGTAATAGCTTAACAAAACCTCCTTACAGAACAGAGCAGAAAAATAAAATGTAAATAAACTTTTATATGTTTTTATTCTATATAAATCGAACAATTCTTTAGATAAGGGTTCCAAATTAAGAAAATAGGGTCTAATCTTGAAATAAATAAGATAGAATAATGGAGACTTACCATCCTCCCAACGAAGTAGAAGAAAAAGAAAATAAATCTGATGCTCCTGAAAAAGAAGTTATTTCAGAAAAATGGTTACTTGAAAAAATTGACAGTTTAATACCTTTAATAAAAGAAAAATGGCCTAACATTGCACAACAAACCCTTGAAACCACAAAAGGTAGTATTGATGATTTAGTTGAAGTAATAGCTAGCCATAGTGGAACCTCAGCAATTGGAATAAAAAGCCAACTATTTGAAATCATTGATTCAATAAGAGAAAACAATTGGGAAATATCAGAAAAAATTGAACCTATCGAAAGTCAATTAGAAGAATTACTAGAAGAACTCAACAATACACTTAGACCAAAAATAGAAAATCCAATAAGAAAAAAACCACTATTATCTATTGCTATTGCGGCTGGTATTGGTTTACTAATAGGAACTCTCCTAAACAGTGGCAGAAAATAATATGGAAAAACCAAAAAATAAAAACTTTGCAAATACCGCCTCCAGAATTTCAGCGATCGCAAGTTCAGTGATGGATTTGCATGTAAGAATAGCGCTTCAAGAAGTTGATAGAGAAAAAAGAAGATTAATTAGTGGTGGAATATTTTTGGCAATTGGCAGCACATTATTATTATTAGTACTAATTTGCATCCATATTATTTTTTATCTTTTTCTAACGAAATATAATAACTGGAATATTGAATATAATTTGTTACTCATAATATTTATCGATTTATTTCTTGCAGGCTTAAGTTTGAAGCTTGGAGGAAAATTAGCCAAAGGACCTTATCTTCCTCAAACATTAGAGGGTTTAGGCAAGACAACAAAGGCCGTTTTAGGCAAAAAATAAATTACCTTATTAAATATTTTATCCATCTACAATCTATTCCCCCATTACTAACGGGAATTTTCAATGAAGATTTCATTTTCAAATATTTTGTTAGTTTTGAATTTCCGCTTAGCAGCCAAAATTCCCAACCTGAAAAATTATTCTTTAGGAAGATTCCCATTTGTTCATATAAATAAATCAATTCATTTTCATCGCCTAATTTTTTACCGTATGGAGGATTACACAGAATGACCCCAGGTGTACATTTTAATTGGAGTTCTAAAAAATCATTATTTATAAGTTTAATATAATTTTCGAGTCCAGCCAATATTATATTTGCTTTCGCCTGTTCAAAAATCTTTTTATTAATTTCACAGCCTATTATTGTTGGTAATTTTTCATAATTTATAATTTTATTTTTTGCCTTATTTTTTTCGTTAAGATAAATATCCCTCCTAAAGTCCAACCAATTCTCAAAAAGATATGCTTGATCAATATTTATGGGAACTTCAAGAAATTGGTTAATTGCCTCAATTAAAAAAGTTCCTGAACCGCACATAAAATCAATTAAAGGGACTTTGCCATTCCATTGAGTCATATTTATCAATCCAGAAGCTAAATTTTCTTTTAATGGGGCATTTCCAATTGCGGGTCTATAGCCTCTTTTGTGTAAGCTTTCCACACTGCTTTGAAGACTGATAATTGCTTTATCATTATTTAAATGAAGATGAATGATAAAATCAGGATTTTCTAAAGAAATATTTGATCTTTTATTCCAAACTGCCTTTTGCAAATCAGTTATAGAATTTTTAACTTCAAGAGCTGTGAAATGTGTATGACTTAAGGAAGATGTTCTCCCAGTTACTTGAACATTAAACGTTTTTTCATAGTGCAACCAATTTAACCAATCAAATGAATCTCTAACCCCTTCATATAAAGATTGCTTGTCATAGCAATTAAAACTGGTAATTTCTCTATAAAAACGAAAAGCTAATCTGGAATAAAAATGAACTCTATAGAAAGTTTCAAAATCACATTCAAAATTAATAAATCTTTTATGAGTAATAATATTAAAGCCACCTAAATTTGAAATTTCTTTAGCTAAATATTTCTCTAGTCCCTCTGGAGCTGATGCCACTACATTCATATACGATAAAAACTTAAAAAAACTATTCAATACCCATTTTGCCTGTCAGAATATAAATGTCCAATTGGACTAGGTGATCTCAACCGATGTTTCGGACAGCGGTTCGATTCCGCTCAACTCCACTATTTGGGGTTGTAATGGTTTCGACGGGGCATAAGGAAGGTGACTGAAGCCGGCTCGGTTAGAGCAAAAACACAAATGCTAACAAAATCGTTAGTTTCTCCCGTCAAACAGCACCAGTTGCTGCTTGATCCTTAAGGAGATGGGGTCATATCAGCCTTATCAACCAAATGATGCGCGGAGTCTGGAAGGACTCCACTTTTTAAAATAAATAAAAAGTTGTATTAGATAATTTATTAGTGTGTAAATATTGCTGCAGTTGCTTGTATTAAAAAAAAATTTTTAGTTTTATGAGTATAAATACTGAGAAGATTGATTGTAAATTAATTTATCCTATTAGAAATTCCAATCCTGCACAATGGAGCCTAATAAAACCCTTGATGACTTGATAATAAATCTGAAACCTAAAGTTATTAGATTCACTGGCGAAAAATTTCCGACTGAACTATGGAATAATAGTTGTCAAATAAAAAAAAATAAAAAGATATCTAGCTAAAAACTTAATTAAATACTTGAAAAAGGATTTTTAGGCATTTTTTTTAAACATTTTTTTGAAAATCCCTGAAGTACTTTAAATTCATTCTTATTTAAATTCCACTTGAATACATTCGATACATCAATAACTTGAGATTTTTTTCGCATTCCAACGAGTGGAATAACTCCTTGATAACAACACCAATTTATTGCTACTTGCGCTTGGGAAACTGATCTTTGATTTGCAATTCTTTTTAAACACCTTCGCAATTCATATGTTGGTTTTTCATAGTTTTCAAATAATGCATTACGAATAAAACTTTTTTCTCTATTTTCTTCTTTATCTGGATCAATACAAAGTATTCCAAAGGACAAAGGACTATAAGCAAAGAAGTCAATATTATTTTCTTCGCAAATTTTTTTTACCTGATATTGTTTTCCTAAATCGGGAGCTAGCAAAGAAAACTGTATCTGAACACTCTTTAGGCTCTGATCTCTTTTTGCTAAAAAATTAATTAATTTCATCAATCTTTTAGGGCCTATATTTGATAAGCCTATTTGGAAATCAAAGCCTTCATCTTTTAAATCGCAAAGATTTTTCAACAGCCCTAATTCCTGCCAAGGATTGTATTTTGCAGTTGACCAATGTAATTGCACTATATCTAATTTGTTATTAAGTCTTTCTAAACTTTTCAAAAAAGGTTTATTAAAACCTCTGTCACCTATTCTCCAGGGATAAGGTGCAAGTTTGGTTGCTACTTGAATTCTTTTTTTCTTTGCTGAAGGAGTATTTAGTAAAAATTTGCCTATTAACAATTCACTTCTACCCTGAAGATTCCCAGTACCATAAGAATCTGCAGTATCAATTAGATCGAAACCTCTTCGTATTGCTTCATTATATGTCTCACGTAAATCATCGTCATTTGTAGATTGGTAATTCCAAAAAAGCTTATTCCCCCAAGACCATGTACCTAATCCAATTCTTTTCTTCACTAGCCAATTTAAATAAGGAACTTTATAAGGTTATCTAAAAATATTAACTTCTTTAAAATATTTCAAAAAATAAGTTTTAAAGCATTAAAAATCAATTCCTCTTGACATTAAGAAATTATTCTCCAAAGTAAGAGAAATAAAAATAAAAAATTGTTCATTACCGTTTGCGGACAAAAAGGGGGTGTGGCTAAGACCTGCACAAGTATTCACCTTGCTAGTGTTTGGCATTCTGAAGGTAAAAAAGTTTGCATAGTCGATGCCGACAAGAATAGATCTGCTTTAGCATACGCATCAAGAGGCAATCTTCCATTTCCAGTTTTCCCCGTCAATTCAGCTGCTAAAGCATCAAGATCATCAGAAATTGTAATAACTGATGGCCAGGCTAGCAGTGATCAAGAAGAACTTAAACACTTAGCGTATGGTTCAGATTTAGTTATCTTACCTACAACTGCAAAAGCAAGATCAGTAGAATTAACTGTTGAACTAGCTAATTTATTAAGAAACTTAAAAGTTAACCATGCTGTATTAATAGTAAAAGTTGATTTTAGACAGCAAAAAGCAGCGCAACAAGCCAAAGCAGCTCTAGAAAATTTTGGTTTGTATGTTTTTGATACATTTATACCCTTACTTTCAGCGTTTGATAAAGCAGAAGCCTCGGGCAATGCTGTATTTGAAGCTGTAGACGATTTAGGTAGATCAGATCCTCGTCGAATGACGGGCTGGTCTGCTTATTGTTCTATTGCCTCACAAATTCCATGCCTGATTTCGAAGCCCTCATCCGACACCAACAACTTAAGAAACCATCAACCAATCAGCGCTTAAAAGTAGTTGATTCTCCCAATTTTGAAGAAGAAAAAAAACAAGAAACAATAATTAGACAATCTGGATTATTAGTTAATTTTTTTGGAGGCTTTATAGGCTCTGTAATTGGAACTTTAACAATACTTTTTCTTTATATAAATGAATATCTACCATTAGATTTACTAAAACTTAAGTAGTATATTCGCTATTTATTTCAACATACTTTTTAGAAAGATCGCACCCCCAAGCTGTGCCTTTCGATTCGCCAGAATTTAGATTAATCATAATTTTTACAATATCATCTACTAAATATCTACCTTTCATTCTGGACTTAATATAGTCTGTGACTTTTTGTGAATCATATTTATTTAACTTGCCGTTTTCCAAAATCTGAGCGTTTCCTATATACAAGTCAACGTAATTTAAATTAAATTTAATTCCAGAATTACCTGCAGCAGAAATGATTCGTCCCCAATTCGGATCACAACCATGTATCGCAGTTTTTACCAAGGCAGAATTACAAATAGATTTCGCGAGCATAATTGCATCATCTGTATTTTTTGCTCCTTGAACCAAAACTTCTAATAAACAATTTGCTCCCTCTCCATCCCTTGCAATATTTTTTGCTAAGTTCTGACATACAATATCAATCCCTTGTTGGATAATTGGAAAAAACCTTTTTTCAATTTTCTCTCCTGCATTTATTCCAACAAAAGAATCATTTGTGCTTGTCTCTCCATCAACTGATATTGCATTAAAAGATTTTTTAACCGCAATAGCAATCATTTTGTCCCATTCTTCTTTTTGAATACCCGCATCACAGGTTAGAAAAGCAAGCATTGTAGCCATGTTGGGATAAATCATTCCTGAACCTTTTGCAAATCCTGCTATTTTTATTTTTCTACCTTGAATAATCGTCTCTATTGACACTTTTTTCAAAGTCAAATCAGTAGTTAAAATTGCTTCTGCTGCATTTTTAAAATTATTACCCTTTAAATTACTAACTAAATTCGGTAAATTTTTTACTAAATCATTTATTGGTATTGGAACACCAATTACACCAGTTGAGCACATTAAAACTTCTTCTTCTTTTATTCCTAAAAGTTCCGCAATCTTTGCTGTAGCAATTTGAAAATGTTGAATGCCAAGATTTCCTGTACATGCATTTGCTTGACCAGAATTAATTAGTATTGCTCTTACAAAACCTGAAGTTGTTTTAATCCTTTCCTCACAAATATCCACACAAGAAGCGCGAACTATTGATTGGGTAAACATCCCACTAAAAACACTTCCTTCTGGAGCGAGTATTAGTGCTAAATCTTTTTTATTAGAAGCTTTTAAACCAGCAGATATCCCAGCAAAAAGAAACCCCTTGGGTGTTAGCTTACTGTCATCAACAAACGACCAATTGGAATCTAACTGGCTCAAACTTTTTGGTATTTTAATTCATACTAACTACTCTTTAATGCTAAAGAAACTAAGTAATTAGATTATTATAAATTATATGGATGTTCTTCAAAAATCAAAAAACAACCAAAGAAGGATTGGTTTAACAGGAGGTATTGCAAGTGGGAAGACAACCATAACTAATTACATTAGAAAACATAAAAACATACCAATATTAGATGCAGATCATTTTTCAAGAGAATTAATCAAACCAAACACATATGGATATAAGAAAATTTTAGATTATTTTGGAAATAAAATTATTGATAATAAGAGCAATTCAGAAAGGGAAATAAACAGGAAACTATTAAGGAAGATTATTTTTAAACATTCAGCAAGCAAGGAATGGATTGAAAAACTACTTCACCCATTAATTAAAGAAAGAATGATAGAACAATGCAGTCAATACAGAAACAATCAAACTATAGTATTGGTTATTCCATTATTGTTTGAAGCAAAATTTGAAGATATTTGCACTGAAATATGGTTAGTTAAATGTCCTAAAGAACTACAAAAAAACAGACTTATCACAAGAGATAAAATTAGCGAAAAAGAAGCATATGAATTGATAAATTTTCAATTAAGTTTTGAAGAAAAAAGAAAATTTTCAGATATTATTTTAGATAATTCGGATGATCAAAATAAATGGATCAATACGATAAAAGAGCTTCTTTAGGCTTTAGCTATTTAATTTTTCCATAAGAAGTTTATTTGCAAGTTTAGGGTCAGCTTTACCTTTTGTTCTTTTCATCAGTTGACCAACAAAAAAACCAAGTAACTTAGTTTTGCCATTTTTAAATGCTTGAACTTCATTTGGATGTTTATTTATAAGTTCATCAATTATTGGTAAAATACTTGAAGAATCAGATATCATTGCCAACCCTTTTTCTTCAACTAATTTTTTCGGAGAAATATTTTTTTGAATAAGTTCAGGTAAAATTTCTTTTGCAATTTTTCCACTAATCATATTTTTTGAAATCATGCTAATCATTTCTGCAAGATTTTCAGGACTAAGCTTTAATTCACTAAAACTTAGTTTGTTTGATTTTAAATAGCCCACAATATCACTTGTTACCCAATTTGAAGCTAGTTTGGCCTCGGCACCATTTGCTACTGTTTCTTCAAAAAAGTTTGCCATGCTTATTTCATCAGAAATTACCCTTGCATCATATGCAGACAACCCAAATTGACTTACATATTTATTTCTTTTCTTTGAAGGTAATTCTGGTAGTTCTTTGAACCATATTTCTTGTTGGGCTTTTGGTATTTCAATTGGACCCAAGTCAGGATCAGGAAAATATCTATAGTCACTGCTACCTTCTTTTAATCTCATACTTTTTGTTAATTGCTTAGCTTCATCCCATAACCTTGTTTCTTGGAAAATTTTTCCTCCATTTTCATAAACTTCTATTTGTCTGGATATTTCATAATCACAAGCCTTTTGAATTGCAGAAAATGAATTCATATTTTTTATTTCCACTTTGGTACCAAAAGGAGCATTAGGTCCTTTTCTAACTGAAATATTGACATCACAGCGTAATGAACCCTCTTGCATATTTCCGTCTGATACGCCTAGATATCTAACTGTTCTTCTAATCTCTGAAGCATATTCAGATGCCTCTTTACCTGATCTAATATCTGGTTTACTTACAATCTCACAAAGTGCTATTCCTGCACGATTGTAATCAACTAAAGAATACTTAGAGCCAGCTAATCTATCACTTCCTGAATGGACTAGTTTTCCGGCGTCTTCTTCCATATGTAGCCTTTCTATACCAATTTTTTTTATGTAAGGTTCTTTGTCCTTTTCAATTATTTCAACCTCTAACCAGCCATTTTCAGCTAGTGGCTCATCAAATTGTGAAATTTGATAATTTTTAGGCAGATCAGGATAAAAATATTGTTTCCTATCAAATTTACAATGTTCTGCAACGTTTAAATTTAATGCTAACGAAGTTTTTACGGCATACTCAAGAACAGTCTCATTCAAAACTGGAAGAGTTCCTGGTAATCCACAAACTACAGGATCTATATGCGTATTAGGTGCATCACCAAAAGCTGTTGACGCAGATGTAAATATTTTACTTTTCGTATTAAGCTGTACATGAGTTTCCAAACCAATCACAGCTTCCCAAGATTCCAAATTGTTCATTATCAAAAGTCTCTTTATTAATATTATTGGATATAAAGGAAAAGAGGACCAAAACACAAATAAAAATATTAATTTTTAAATGGCACAAGAAACCAAAAATTCAATATTAATCATTGGCGGTGGACTTTTAGGCTTATCTATTGCTTATGAATTTTCTAAAAATAACTTCAAAGTTTTAGTTTTAAGCAAAAACAGAAATGAATCAGCTGGATTTGTTGCTGCAGGAATGTTAGCTACTCATGCCGAAGGGCTCGAAGATGAATTACTAAAATTTGGCCAAGAAAGTCAAAATCTAATTCCAAAGTGGATAAAAAGTATTGAACAAGATAGTAATATTAAATGCGGTTTAAAAAAATGTGGCATAGTAGTTCCTTTTAAAAACAAAGAAGATCTTGAAGAGTTTCCCACTTATGAATATGGAAAATATTTAAATCACAAAGATCTTCAAACAGAAATTAATGGAATGAATTCTATTTGGAAACATGGTTTACTTTTTGAACAAGATGGTCAAATAGATAACCGAAGAAGACTGATGCGTGCTCTTGAGAGAGCATGCTCCTTCCATGGAGTGGAATTTCAAGAGGGATCAGAAGTAGAGGATTTGACATTCGAAAAAAACAAAATTACAGGTGCAACAGTTTTATGTGCCACTGGTGAAATAAAAAAAATTAACTGCGAAAAAGCAATTATATGCAGCGGTGCTTGGAGTAAAAAAATTTTTAATAAAATTCCAGTCTTTCCTGTAAAGGGACAAATGCTATCAATACAAGGTCCAACAAATTTTTTGAAAAGAGTTATTTTTGGTCCAAAAACTTATCTAGTTCCCCGTGATGATGGACTTATAATAGTTGGAGCGACAGTTGAAAAAGATTCAAAATTTAATCAGGGTAATACTCCTAATGGAATAAAACAATTGCAAGAAGGCATTCGCTCCTTATTGCCAGAAGCTATTAATTGGCCACAAATGGAACATTGGTGGGGCTTTAGACCTTGCACACCAGATCTAAAGCCAATAATTGGAAAATCAAAAATTGAAAATCTTTTTATAGCTACAGGACATTACAGAAATGGGGTTTTATTTTCTGCAATAACAAGTGATCTTCTTTTGAAAATAGTTCAAAATAAAAATCTCAAAGAAATAGAAAAAAGCTTTTTAGAAAAATTTAGTTTAGATAGATTTGAGATTTAAATTTTAATTTTCAGATCGCCATTTCGAATCAGAAGTTTCCCACTCACATAATTCCTCTTCGTTAAACCATAGATCTATTTCAAATTTTGCTGTATCTTCTCCATCAGAACCATGAATAATATTCCTCCCAATATCAATAGCTAAATCACCTCTAATTGTTCCAGGCTCTGCATCCAGAGGTTTTGTTGCACCTATTAGTTTTCTAGCACTCAAAATAACTCCTTCGCCCTCCCACACCATTGCTACAACAGGTCCACTTGAAATAAAGTCTACTAAATCACCAAAAAAGGGTCTCTCTCTATGTACTCCATAATGATTTTGAGCAAGTTCTTTTGAAGGAATTAATTGCTTTAATCCAACCAATTTAAATCCTTTTTTTTCAAATCTGCCAATAATCTCAGAAATATATCCTCTTTGAACTCCATCTGGTTTAATTGCA
>QCRH01000031.1 GCA_003211955.1 Prochlorococcus sp. AG-459-O09
CTATTTCTTCTTTTATTTACTAGGAATCTTAGTAATGGAAGGATTCTATTAACACTGATTAGTCCTCCCAAGCAAAGAATTTGCCAAAGTAAATTATGGAGAGGAGTTAATTGAATCATAAATCTAACCCTTAAATTTGAGTGTTTCTTATAAAACACTAAAGCCATTTTTGCTCTCTCTTTTTCTTGAGCTATTAATGAATCTATTTGTTCGCAATTAAATGGCGGATGCCAATGAAAACCTACTGCATTTGGACATTTAATTAATTTTGTCCCAATTTTTTTTAATCTCTCTCCAAGTTCTAAATCCTCCCAGCCGTAAAGACTAAAAGAAGTATCAAATAATCCCACACTTAAAATCAATTCTTTTGATATCGCTACATTCCCAGTAGCAAAGTATGCAAAAGAAGTATCCATTATTTTATGTTTTTCACTCTGAGGATTTAGAAAATTAGATGTATTGACAACTGAGCCATAGGTAAAACATTTTTTATCATTTTTTCTCCAAGAGGCAAGTAATTTTTCTACGTGGCAATTTATAAAATTATCTAAGACAATAAGATCACTATCAATGAATATAATAATTTCATATTTTGATTTAATTACTCCAAGATTTCTTCCAAGTGCAGGCCCTCCATGTTCTTGCTGAAATAGGATAACGTGTGGGAGATTAGCTTTGTTTTTATTTATCCATGAGGTTGTCCCATCAGTTGATCCATCATCAACTACTATTACTTCATAATTACTGATATTCGTATTTAATTTTTGATTCTCAAGCGCAAATAGACATTTCTCTAGTATGGGTAATCTATTGTAAGTCGGTATAACAATACTTACATTCATGATTATGTCTTAAATATGCATAATATATTGAACTCCAAAAGATAAAAATAAAAGATATTCCCTAATCAGCTGCACCGCCATTATTTACTGTCCCTGTAACATTTCCTCCATCAGGTCTTCCATCAGTTCTTAGTTTCCTTTTTTTGAATTTCCTAGCATAGGCTCTATTACGTTCCTGCTTTTCTTTTTTTAGATTCCTTCTCTTAGACATAAAATTTTTAACTTTTAATTATATTAGCTCACTATGAGCACTATATATTTTACCATCTTCCATATTTAATATCCTATCAGCCATATCAGAAATTCTTGGATCATGCGTCACCATTAGTACAGAACAATTTTGCTCTTTTGCGAGTTTCCTTAAAAGGGTTACTATTTCTCTTCCTGTTACGCTGTCTAAAGCAGAAGTGGGCTCATCAGCTAATAAAAGTTTTGGGTTAGCAGATAAAGCTCGAGCAATTGCTACTCTCTGTTTCTGCCCACCAGATAAGTCATTTGGCAACTTTTTATGATGTTCTTCTAATCCTACTGCTGACAACCAATTCCGCGCTATTTCACGTCTTTGCAAATATGTTAAACCTTTTATTAAATCGGCGCCCATCTGGACATTTTGTTCTGCTGTTAAACATCTCAGAAGATTGTGACCCTGAAAAATCATTCCAATACTTCTTCTAAGAATCTGACGAGTTTTCCTTGATGCTCCATTTAACTGATTATTTAATACAGTTAAATCTCCACTTTGACAGGTTCTCAAGGCGCCAATTAATGTTAAAAGAGTCGTTTTACCACATCCAGAAGGTCCTTTCAAAAGAACTAACTCTCCTTTTTCAATATTTAAATTAACTTCATTAAGAACTTGTTTTTTATTCTCATTTTTTCCATAAAAGTGACTCAAATTATTTATTGAGACTGTTTTAAGGTTTTTAAAATTATTTTTTGATTTATTAGCTTTAACCATTTATCTTAAATTGTTAAAAAATTTCGGCAGGATCAGCGTCAACTAATTTACGCATCGCAACAGCGGCGGACCCCATACACATTACTAAAACTAATACGAAAATTAAAATAGTTTTATCTGCGTCCATTATTATTGGGAGTTTAGTAGAACTTCTTATAACTGAATAAAGTATTTGACCAGAGAAATAAGCTGGTAAATAACCAAACAATGCCAACAAAAACCCCTCTCTAGCTACAACAAAAAAAAGGGACTTAAGTCTATAACCCATTGCCAATAAGGTGGCGTACTCTGGGAGGTGATCTGTAACGTCACTATAAAGAATTTGATAAACAACCACACACCCTACAACGAAACCCATCAATGCTCCCAAACTAAATATAAAACCTATTGCAGTACTATTTTTCCAATAATTCTTCTCAAATTCTATAAATTGATTTTTTGTAAGAACTCGAACATCATTTGGTAGTGAGTTATTTAATATCGTTGAAATCAATTCAGGATCAGATCCTTTCTTTAGCTTTACCAAACCAATTTCTATACTGCCAGGAGGATTGGCAGGAAAAAGTCTTAAGAAGGTTTCTCGACTAGTTATCAAATTACCATCTGCACCAAAAGATGGTCCCAACTCCACAAGGCCCTCAACAATTACTCTTTTTCCTGCAACCTCAGTCTCAACTTTTTTTTCAGACAAGAACCAATCTTCAATCGGTCCAAATTCAGGTCTAGATAGTTTGTCAAAAAGAACTCTTGATGGATTTCTCAATCTATAAGCTTTCTTTGAGAATCCCTCATCTAAAAGAAGTGAATCGGAAGGATTAAAACCTAATGCAAGTATTGATCTAGTTTTAAGATTTTCGGGATTTCTCCAAAGTAAATAATTTAGATTAACGGGAGCAGTTTTTTCAACATCTTCTACTGCGAGAGTTTGAATTAATCTTCTTTTTGGGAATCCACTCATGCTTATAGAACTTTTTGATCTGGGACTTATCAAAACAAGATCGGCATCTAGAAGTTTATGAATAGTTACGCTCGTGTCAAATAAACCATCTCTAAAACCTAATTGCATAAACATCAAAATCCCTGCAAAACTGATTCCAGCTATGGCAACTGCTAGCCTTAATGGTTGCCTAGTTAATAACAACCAAGCTAATGGGATTTTTCTAAATTTTAAAAAAGAAAAACTCATTAGGGAATAAATTTTGCAATCACTTTCATTCCTGCATAGTTTTGAACGATATCTATAGAATCTTGATCTAGTTTTACTAGGACCTCGATAATTCGTGAATCAGCATCCCCTGTTGGATCAGTCGATAGAACTTTTCTTTGTTTTACCTGAGGACTAATCCTAATCACCTTTCCCTTAAGATTTTTTTGGAAACCTCCATTCTCACTGCTCAATTCAACATTCTGAGAGATAAAGACTCTATCGATGTCAGATTCATAAACCTCTATCAAAGCTTCCATTTTTTGACTAGAACCAATATCCAAAATACCTCCATTTTGAGGTCTTTCACCAACTCTCGTGTTTATTCCAAGGATAAAACCATCGATTGGACTCCTTAGTTTTGAATTAAATAGATCTATCTTGATATTTTTTTGATCTCCGATAAGGTTTATTTTCTGTTTTTGTAATTTTAATAATTCATCTTTTCTCTGTGAAAACTCTACGAAAGAATATACATCTTTGCTCAAAGCTAACTCATACCTTTTAATTTGATCTTTCTTTAGGGTAATTTCTTCGTTAATAGTATTAATAAGATTTTCGTTTCTTTCAAGATCAGCAATTAATTTTTCTCCATTTTCAAATATTGCCAGGATATCACCTCTTTTTACGAAATCACCTTCATTTACAAAAATTTCTACAATTCGGGGGGAAGAGCCAAACTGACTTATTGGAGCTGCCAATTGTCTAATCTCTCCCGAAGGAGAAAGTTGACCAAGTGCGGCAACAGCTGTGATAGAAGGTATGAAATCTGAAGTTATTTCCTCTTTAAATTTTGAAGTAGATTTATTATTTCCAGAACAGGAAATAACACCAAGAGATATTGGTGTAAATAATAAAAAATAAATAAATAAATTTTTTAATATTTTTAATTTCATTAAAAATCGAAGAGTACTGTTTTTATATAGTTATTGACCCATTTTTCATCAAAATATTTTAAAAGAACCATGCTAGTCTTCTCATTTTTCATTTGTTGAACACAATAATTTTTTTGAAAATCTATTCTCTCTTGGATAATTACCTCATTAACATCCGGTTTAGCTTCCTTACTTAATTTGATCAAAATAGTGAGGTATTGATCAACAACTCTACAAAAATCATTTTTTTCAGATTTACTTTTTAAGGAAGCAAAAAATACATTATTAGAAAAAATCCCCCCCCATTCAGGAATTTCTCTCAAAGAAGTAAAAGAACTTTTATCAACTTCAGAAAGTAATTTTTCGTATTTCAAACTCTGGTTTTGTGATGCCGGGGATAAATCAACAATGGCAGCAGAAACAATATCATTTATTTTTACCAAATCCATCCCAAATATTGGGATATCAAACTTTGGATCAGGAAAAAAAACGCAGTGTAATATCTTAAGATTCTTTGAAAATTCTGCTACTTCAATATGTAACTTTCTAAAACCTTTTGCTTTATGAAATTCATTTTCAATGTAAAGTTCTCTGCCTATTTCTTTAGATATTATGTTAGTTAGTTTTGGATCAATTTTTATACTCTTAAGGTCCTCAAGCATGGATCTATGCTCTCTAATATTTTGTAATAAATCCAAAATAAGAGAATCAGTTAATTTTGTTTTAGTTAAAGATTCAGACAACAAGGCTAAAAAGTACCAAAATAGAATTTAAAGAGAGAACCGAAATGAAGGTAGGAGAAGTTAACTACTACACCCATTCAAGCAAAACTAGATGTGTGTTTGTGGATAATAAAGAATTGCCGCTTATAAGCATTGATATTTGGTGCAAAGCAGGTTCTTCATTTGAGGATGTTGATAAAAACGGCACTGCTCATTTCCTAGAACATATGATTTTTAAAGGATCTAACAAAATAATGCCAGGTGAGTTTGACCACAAAATTGAATCACTAGGCGGATTAAGTAACGCTTCAACTGGTTATGATGATGTACATTACCATGTCTTAGTTCCACCCTGTAACTTTAGAGAATCACTTGCTCTTTTGACAAATATTGTCGTTGCTCCAAATTTTAATCCTGATGAGTTTATAAAAGAAAAAGGGGTAGTTATTGATGAAATAAAACAACAAAATGATCAGCCTGAAGAAAGACTATTTAATTATTTTTTGAAAAGGGTTTGGTTAAGTCCAAATTATGCCAATTCGATTCTGGGAACTGAACATAGTATTAAAAACTTAGAGATAAACGACCTTGTGAAATTTCATAGCAATCATTACAATACCGAAAAAGTTTGTATTGCAATTGCGGGGAATCTATCTGAAGAAATTTATAAAATTTTTGAAAAAAGTGATCTATCTGGCATAAAAGAAAGTCCAAATTTAACAAATCTAAAAAATAAACCTTCTTTAAAAATTAGGAATGGTAGAGAATCAGTTAAGTTTGATAATTTAGAGTTTTCAAGAATATTTATGGCTTGGTTTATCCCAAACCTAAATGATCAAAAAAATATTATTGGACTTGAAATTTTAGCATCAATACTCTCTGTTGGAAGAAACAGCAGACTAGTAAAAATTTTAAAAGAAGATAGTAATCTTGTTGAATCGGTATATGTAGATGTAAATGCTGGAGAATTAGGAGGATTATTTATAATGGAAGCAAGTTGTGAGTCCAAAGATATTGATTTAGTAGAAAAGCAAATTAATAAAACAATAGATGAGATCTCAAATTGTAAAGCCTTGACTTTGGATGAAATAAAAAAAGCAATAAATATTGTGAAAAGCAATTATATTTTTAACTTAGAGACATCTACACAACTCTCCTCATTCTTTGGAAATGAACTTCTTTGGGGGAGAAAATCTTCAATAAATAATTTAGAGAGTCATTTAAAATATTGGAACGACTTGGATAACTTCAAAGAGATCACAGAATATATCCGTGGAGAGAAATTCACTTTAGTTGCATCCCCTGGTAAATGTTAAAAAGATATTTTTTAAATAATAAAAAAAGAAATTTTTCAATTGCTTCAATTTGGATTAAAGGAGGCAGTGACATGGATAGTGTTGGCAAAAAAGGGATAAACAAGATCCTTTGTTCATTACTTACCAGAGGATGTGAAGGTTTTAACAATTTCAACCTCTCTGAATATATTGAGTCCTTTGGAGCAGAATTAAATCAAGAAATATTTGAAGATGGAATTTCAATAAGTATTAAATCCCTAAATGAACATTTCAGCAAATTATTCCCTTTATTAGACTTAATAATTAATAAGCCAATCCTCTCGGAAACTGAATTTAAAAAAGTAAAAAAATCTTCAATTGATCACATTAAAAAAGATAAAGAGAATCCATTCAATACCTGTTTTGAAAAATGGAGAAAAATTGTTTACTCAAATCATCCTTATGCTTTCAACACAATTGGCAATGCTAATGATGTCTCAAAGATTACCTATGAAGATGTTTTGCTTGAGTTTAAAAATTTAAAAAATAGAGAAAAGTATTTAATTTCAAATAATCCCGAAATAAATGGGGAAAATTTTGGAACATTAGAAAAAAAAATCTTAAAAGAAAAATCAGATCCATTAAATCATAATTTTAATACTACAAATAGATTTGATTACATTAATAATGATTCGAATCAAACAATAATAATGATGGGGGACCAAACTTGCTCGCGAAGAAGTAATGAATATTTTCCTCTTAAGGTTTTGGAATCATATTTATCTTATGGAATGAGCGCTGCTTTATTTAAACTTTTTAGAGAAAAACATGGTATTACTTACGATTTAGGTGTTTATTATCCTATCCGGAGTGGAAATGCCCCATTTTTAATCTATTTATCCGTATCTAATGAGCAAGCACTTTTTGCTTTTGAACTTTTATCAACACTATTGAAAAATTTACTTTTAAATCCGTTGACTGATGCTGAAATATTTTTAGCAAAAGAAAAACTAAAAGGTTCTTTTCTATTAGGAAATCAATCACTAGATGAAATTTTACAGAGAAAGATACAGTTAGTTAGTTATGGTATTTCACCAATCTCTGAGAACGATTTAAATTCAAAAATAGAGGAAATATCTTCTTTAGATATTTTTAAGTTAACCAATAAGTATTTTTCAAAACCTTTTCTGAGTATTTCTGGAAATAAAAGTATATGTTTAGAAATTTCTAATAGGTGGAAGAAAAACTTTTAAGTTAGTTTTTCTCAATCTTATTAATATCTATTAAGAACGAACCTCTTCTAAACTTTACTTCAACAGTATCTGGAGATTTAATTGAAAGGATTTCCCCTATTTCATCAATTGCCACTAGATCAGGTGGTCTTAACATCGGCATATTATCTGAAGTCTTCAAGTAAGAGACTGGCGCAATCAACTTAACCTTATCGTTGATCTCAAATTTCATTTTTAAATTTTTATACAATAAAGAGTAGTATAAGCAAAAAGTTAGAGAAAATATCAACGAAATGTACTGATTCATTCTAGAATCTTATAATTAACTTTCTACAAATTAATGAATCAAAAATTTAAAACATTAATTTTATGGGCTTTACCTATACTTCTAGTAATAGCGCTTTCCTACCAATTTTTATCTTCAAGTAATGTTGATTCACTTAAATCTAATGGGACTACTATTGCACCAAGAAATTCAGCGGTAGCAAGAGTTAGTTACGGCAGATTTTTAGATTACATTGATTCAGGAAGGGTTACATCTGTTGATATTTTTGAAGGAGGTAGAAATGCAGTCATAGAGACAATAGATTCGGATTTAGACAATAAAGTTCAAAGGTTGCGTGTAGATCTTCCCGGCTTAACACCAGAACTTATAAATATTTTAAAAAATGAGGGAATCAGTTTTGATGTTCATCCAGTAAAAACAGCTCCTCCTGCATTAGGAATTTTAGGTAATTTACTCTTCCCAGCTATCTTAATTGGAGGTTTAATTTTGTTAGCGAGGAGATCAAATGGTATGCCTGGTGGTCCTGGTCAAGCAATGCAGTTTGGGAAAACAAAGGCAAGATTTGCAATGGAAGCTGAAACAGGAGTTGTATTCGATGATGTTGCAGGCGTTAATGAAGCCAAACAGGATTTGCAAGAAGTTGTCACTTTTCTGAAAAAACCAGAAAAATTTACTTCTGTAGGAGCAAGGATTCCCAAAGGGGTTCTACTGGTAGGACCTCCTGGTACTGGTAAAACCCTCTTAGCAAAAGCAATTGCAGGTGAAGCTGGTGTGCCTTTTTTCTCATTATCAGGTTCTGAATTTGTTGAAATGTTTGTAGGTGTTGGTGCTAGTAGAGTAAGAGACCTTTTCAAAAGAGCTAAAGAGAATAGTCCTTGTTTAATTTTTATTGATGAAATCGATGCTGTCGGAAGACAAAGAGGTGCAGGTATTGGTGGAGGTAATGATGAGAGAGAACAAACTCTCAATCAATTACTTACTGAAATGGATGGCTTCGAAGGTAATAGTGGCATAATAATAATTGCAGCCACAAACAGGCCAGATGTTTTAGACTCAGCGTTAATGAGACCAGGCAGATTTGATAGGCAGGTGACTGTAGATGCACCTGATATCAAGGGCAGACTATCAATATTGGAAGTTCATGCTAGGAATAAGAAACTTCAAGAGGATTTAACGCTTGAAAGCATTGCGAGAAGAACACCAGGATTTACTGGAGCAGATTTAGCAAATTTATTAAATGAGGCTGCTATATTAACTGCCAGGAGGAGAAAAGATTCTATAAGTATCTCAGAAATTGATGACTCTGTAGATAGGATTGTCGCAGGAATGGAAGGTTCTCCATTAACAGATGGTAGAAGTAAGAGATTAATTGCTTATCATGAAGTTGGTCATGCTCTAATAGGTTCACTTGTTAAAGCCCATGATCCTGTTCAAAAAGTGACCGTCATTCCAAGAGGTCAAGCTAAAGGATTAACTTGGTTTACTCCAGACGATGAACAAACCCTTGTTAGCAGGGCGCAATTAAAAGCGAGAATAATGGGTGCTTTAGGAGGAAGAGCTGCTGAAGATGTAGTTTTTGGAGAAGGTGAGATTACAACAGGAGCGGGAGGTGATTTCCAACAAGTTGCTTCAATGGCACGCCAAATGGTTACTAGATTTGGAATGAGTAATTTAGGTCCGATAGCTTTAGAAAGTGGTAATCAAGAAGTATTTGTTGGTAGAGATTTAATGACTAGAAGTGAAGTTTCTGATTCAATCTCTAAACAAATAGATGAAAGTGTAAGAGTAATGGTCAAGGAATGTTACAAAGAAACCTACGATATAGTTAGCAAAAATAGAGAAGCTATGGATAAGATAGTCGACCTATTAATCGAAAAAGAAACATTAGATGGTGATGAATTCGTAAGTATTCTCTCCAAATTTACTAAAATACCTGAGAAAGAGAGAACACCTCAGTTATTAAGCTAGACTTAAATAGGTTTCTTATTTAATACCAGATCAATTAAACCATACTCAACTGCTTCGTTTGGGGACATATAAAAATCTCTATCAGTATCCTCTTTGATAGTGTCATAATCCTTTCCAGTTCTTTCTGACAATTCAGTATTAAGTCGCTCTTTTAAGAACAAAATTTCGTCTGCTTGAATCCTTATATCACTAGCTTGTCCTCTAGCACCTCCAAGTGGTTGATGAATCATTATTCTTGAATGTCTAAGGCTGCTTCTTTTACCTTTAGTGCCTGCTGCAAGCAAAAATGCACCCATACTAGCTGCTAAGCCGACACATACTGTATGAATGTCAGGCTTAACATGTTGCATTGTGTCGAAGATACCCAATCCATCGTATACAGACCCGCCAGGTGAATTTATATACATATAAATGTCCTTATCTGGATCCTCTGCTTCGAGAAACAATAATTGAGCAACAATTCTATTAGCAGTTTCACTAGTAACTTGTTCTCCCAAAAAGATTATTCTCTCTCTTAATAGTCTTGAATAAATATCAAAGACTCTTTCACTACCGCCAGATTCTTCTAATACTAAAGGGATCATAATAATATTTATCTGTTTATTAGATATTAACGATATTGAGTCAACATACGCTAACCTTATTAAGGTTTACATATAAAAAATTGAAAGAAAAATTGACTGTTTCAGATAGCAAAAAGTTATTTCATGAAAAATTCCCTTACGTCATTCCAGGTTTATATAAAAGAATAGTTGATGAAATGCTTGTCGAACTTAATCTTCTAAACCATCAAAATGATTTTACTCAAGATTATCTCTTTTGCATCGGTTTCACCTCAACATTCAAAGAATTAATGAAAGGATACAAACCTGAAAAACACTTAGACCTTCTTTTTGAATCGTTATGCATTTCTTCAAATTTTGAAGCGGAGGATATTAATGAAATATCTCAAAAATCGCAAAAGGAATTCAAGAATAAAACAGCTAACGATATTTTGAAATTATTAATAGAAAAAAGTAATTCTAAACTTTACCCTTCAAGAATTTTGAACTTAGCGATATATATATTAATTTCAAACGCCCAAGATCTTAAAGAGAAAGATGAATCAGAGACAAATAAGATGATTCCTGATATTTTTGAAAAATTAAACTTATCTGCTAATAAAGCAGAAAAAGACATTGGAATTTATAAAAGCAGTATATCAAAAATGCAACAAGCAAAAGAATTAATTGAAGAGTTAAGGACCAAAGATAAGAAAAAAGAATAAAAACAATAAGACTTATTTTTTTAATCTTTTTTTATCTTTCCAAGAAACATAGGATATATAAATTACAGCGAATGTTATGAATATAAGTAGAAGGAACGATGTTAGGATAAGAAATTTACTTAAATATACTTCATAAGTTAAAAATGAAATCATATATCAATGGAACCATCACCATTTCTTCCCCAAACAACCATGGCAATTGAAAAAGTAAAAATTGCAGCTAATGCTGCCCAACCTATTTGAAAGATCATTAAATTTAAATCGCTAATATGAATATAACAGAACTTCAAAATTTTTAATCATTCTAAAGCTAAAATTTATTTCTCAGAAACAAAATTTTCTAAATAGAATAAAGAAAAAATTCTAAATTGGGAAGGTTAGTTTTAAATCATAGTACAAATATAGATGGTCTAATTCCAATACTCCAAAAGTTAGCACTGGACATTAATATCAAGACAATAACTCCAGCTGCTATTTCAAGAGCTAGGGGAAGATCTTCTAGATTGATAATTAGATTGTCAGTGAAAACTATAAATGGATATAAAGCAATAGCAAGAAAGGGT
>QCRH01000032.1 GCA_003211955.1 Prochlorococcus sp. AG-459-O09
GACCGAAACATTCTTGGGAAGAAACAATTATTTATGAACTCCATATCAAGGCTTTCACTGTATCAACCGATAAAGATGAAAGTTGTTTTAAGAAATTTTTAAAAAAAATTCCTTATCTCAAAGAACTGGGTATTACAACAATTGAATTACTCCCAATTTTTTGTTTTGACCCTACTGATGCCCCAAATGGTCTAAAAAATTTTTGGGGATATAGTCCAATTAATTGGTTTACTCCGCATTTTGAATATCTTTCGAATGAATCCGCCGAAAATAATAGAGAGGAATTTAGAAGATTTGTAGAGGAATGTCATAAAGCAGACATTGAAGTCATCTTAGATGTTGTATACAATCACACTTGCGAAGGTGATTCAAAAGGGCCAGCAATATCTTGGAAAGGTATAGATGAAAATCTTTATTATTTTATTGGAAAAGATAAAAATTATCAGGACGTCTCCGGATGTGGTAATACTATTGCGGCAAACAGAGGATTAGTTAGGAAACTAATAATTGAATCTTTAAAATGTTGGGCGAGTGAATTAGGAGTTGATGGTTTTAGATTTGATTTAGGAATTGCCCTATCAAGAGGAGAAAATCTTTCACCGCTTGATAATCCTCCAATTTTTGAAGATATCGAATGTGAACCAGAACTTATCGATATAAAGTTCATAAGTGAGCCATGGGATTGTGGCGGTTTATATAAATTAGGTGATTTCCCATCTAAGAATACTTTCACTTGGAATGGTCATTTTAGAGATGACTTGAGGAGATTTTGGAAGGGGGATAAAGATACAGCTTGGAATATGAGCGATAAAATAAAAGGGACGCCATCTATTTATAAAGAAGATAATATTTTTCCAAAGTCGATAAATTTTATTACTTCACATGATGGATTCACTCTAAAAGACTTAGTAACTTTCAATAGAAAACATAATTTTGCCAATAGAGAACAAAATAGAGATGGAGATAACCATAACAATTCTTGGAATCATGGTACTGAGGGACCAACTACGAATTTATTAATCAATGATTTAAGAAAAAGACAACAAAAAAATCTTGTTCTTAGTTTACTTATCTCTAAAGGTGTTCCAATGATACTTATGGGTGATGAGATAGGAAGATCACAAGGCGGGAACAATAATTCTTGGTGCCAAAATAATTTATTGGGCTGGATGAATTGGGAACATGGTCAACAAGATTTGGAATTATTAGAATATTTTAAATACGTCATAAAAATCCGAAAAAAACTAATAAACATTTTCAATCCATCATTCTTCCCTAATAATCAAACCAATAAAAATATTCCAACGTATCATTGGCATGGAACAAAATTAGATAGCCCCGATTGGAGTAGTTGGTCTCACACAGTTGCCTTTAGCATTAACAAAGACAATACTAATCCGTTGGTCTGGATAGGTTTAAATGCATATTCAAAAAGTATCGATTTCCCCTTGCCGAAATGTAAATATAATTGGTTAAAAGTTATTGACACTAGTATGTCTGAGATCTTTGAACCCTTAACTATTAATGAAAAAACTGTTTCAATAAAGAGTAGAAGCTCTTTACTAATCATTTCAGAAGAAGTATTTGGGGCAAAAAATAATTTATTCTAAAAGCGGGCGGCGGGAATCGAACCCGCATCTTCAGCTTGGAAGGCTGAGGTTTTACCACTAAACCACGCCCGCATTAAGTAATAGAATTACCATTGCAATAATACATTATCAAACAATAAACAAAGTAAAAAGATTGGAAAATTCACACTCGAAAAAAAATATTTCTAGATCAACAACAAGATTAATGTTCTCTTATGGGCTAGGAGATGCAGGCACAGGTTTAGTCGCGACACAATTTGGTTTTTTTCTTTTCAAATTCTTTATTTCTGCTGGTTTACCAGTAATAATTGCAGGATCATTATTAATGTTAATAAAGATATGGGATGCAGTAAATGATCCGTTAATTGGATGGTTAAGTGATCGTACTAAATCAAGATGGGGGCCTAGAATCCCTTGGATGGTAGCAGCATCTGTTCCTCTTGGTTTCTCTTTAGCTGCGATATGGTGGACACCCACTGGTTCAGTACTAACTAAGACTATTTACTATGCCATAATTTCTATAATCGTAATGACTGCTTATACAAGTATTAATCTTCCTTTTGCAGCTCTATCTACTGAAATTTCTGAAAAAACAGCAATAAGAACAAGACTAAACGCATCTAGATTTACTGGCTCAATAATCGCAGGACTAACTGGTTTAATTATTGCTGGAGTTGTATTAGGTTCCGAAGGATCAGCAAATAATGAATATTTTTTAATGGGTAAAATAAGCGGATGTATTGCAGTTGCTGCAACATTAATTTCTTGTTGGGGATTAGCTCCATTCGCAAAAAAAGCAAGAAGGCCTTCAGAAAAAGTTGAAGCTATAACATTTCAATTCAAAAGGATCTTCAGAAATAAAAAATTTCTAACAGTTATTACGCTCTATATTCTTCTCTGGTGCGCCTTACAATTAATGCAAACAGTAGCTTTAATCTATGTCGAGGATGTACTGAATGTACCAACATATATTGCGAAGTGGATCCCGATACCTTTCCAAATTAGCGCTTTAGTGGGTTTACAAATATGGACCAGAGTATCAAATAAATTGAACAGGATTACAGCGTTAAATTATGGAGCGATTATGTGGATTATTTCATGTACAGCAGCTTTATTTTTACCTTCATTATCAAAAATTTCAGGAGTTGGAGATAGTTTATTCCTAAATGCCAGCAACATATTTCTGTTCATTCTTTTAATTTTAATAATCTGCCTTATTGGCATTGGAGCTTCAACCGCTTTTCTTATCCCTTGGTCACTACTTCCTGATGCAATAGACGAAGACCCAGAGAAACCAGCAGGATTATACACTGCTTGGATGGTACTTATTCAGAAGATAGGTATCGCGTTTAGTGTTCAATTATTAGGATTTTTATTGTATTTATCAGGTTATCAATCATGCTTTGTTGATAAAGATGATCTAAATATTATTGAACAATGTTACTCAGCACAATTAACTATTAGATTATGTATTGGTTTTATACCATCAATATTGGTAATAATTGGTCTTTTAATCATGAGAAAATGGGATCGAAAATTAATTACAAACTAATATAAAAATATGTATTACTTTAATTTTTTCAAAAGACTTCTAAGCAGCCTAGTCATTGGCGGGCAAGCAATTAATTTTATATTTAAGGGTAAAATTTCCAAAAATGATCTCTTTGACCAACTTATGGAGTCAGGTCCTGGTAGTTTATTAATTGTATTAATTACAGGAATTGCCGCAGGTACAGTTTTTAATATTCAAGTTGCATCACAACTTACATCTATGGGGGTTTCAAGTGAAATTGGAGGTTTATTAGCAGTAGGCATGGCAAGAGAAATGGCTCCTCTTCTAACTGCTACTTTAATGACTGGAAAGGTTGCCACTGCCTATGCTGCTCAACTGGGCACTATGAAAGTCACAGAACAAATTGAGGCAATAACCATGTTAAGGACCGAACCAGTCCAATATTTGGTAGTCCCAAGGTTACTATCGATGGTAATAATGTCTCCAATACAGTGTCTTTTGTTTTTATCTGTAGCTTTATGGAGTGGACAAATTTGGAGCACAATTTTTTATAAAGTTCCTCCCATAGTTTTTTGGACATCTGTAAGATCAGGTAATGTTAGTTTAACCAGTTCAGACTTAACTTCAATGTTAATAAAATCTGTAGTGTTCGGACTACTTATTTCAATCATTGCTTGTGGATATGGACTTACAACCAAAGGAGGTCCAAAAGAAGTTGGAACAAGTACAACAGGTGCAGTTGTAATGACTCTCGTTACTGTATCTTTAATGGATGTATTACTAACGCAAATTTTATTTGGATGATTCTATGTTTAATACTTTTAATACTAAATCAAAAAAAGAGGAACCAGTAATAATATCTCCTTCATTTCAGTTGCCAATCATTCTAATAGTTTTAAGTTTTATGCTTTTGTTTTTGAATATTGGTTCTTTGCCTACAATAGTTTCTGCTTCTTTTAGTTTTTTTTTATTACTTCAGTCATTCACCTTAAGAATAAAAATAACAAATGATGATTTTATCGTTTTACAATTAGGGAAAGAGATTAGAACTTTTCCATTCAAGAACTGGATATCATGGAAATTCTTTTTCCCTATAATCCCAGGTATTTTTTATTTTAGAGAAAAGTCCAGTCCTCATTTATTACCAATTTTATTTAATCCAAAGCAATTAAAAGATGAGCTCATAAAAAAAGTTGACTCCCTGGAAATTAAAAATTCTTAAAATTCAGACTTTGCCTAATCATCAAAATTATTTAAATGACCAATACAGAAATTTCCGACAATAATCCTGAAAAGGAATTAAAAATAGATAAGTCAATTTCAGATGATAAAACCAAACAAATTAGTAAGAAAAATACAACCCAAAATAAAAAAATTACACCAAAAAACGATAAATCAACTAAATCTTTTGATGAAATTTCTAATGAAATTTTTAGCGATCTCTTTTCAAAAAAAGACTCTTTAGTTAAAGAAATAAAAGAGTTAGAAACAAAAAAAAATGAAATAGAAAAAGATATTGAGTCTAATTTTAAAGGACAGTCAGATAATATTGCTAAAAGAGTTAAAGGCTTTCAAGAGTACTTAACTGGAGCTTTGCAGAATCTTTCACAAAACGTAGAGAGACTTGAATTAGTTTCTCAACCAATAATCGTAAAGCCTTCTCCCCTTGATGAGAAAAAGCAAGACAATAGCACAAATAATGTAGTTAATGTTCCTGCGCTTTCCGAGACATTTAAGCCAGATGAAGAGATTATAAAAAGTTGCTTTACAAGTTTCACAGAACAACCCGACTTTTATGCAGAACCTTGGAAGTTAAGACGGAGTCTTGATTCCTCAGATATAGAGATTATGGATGATTGGTTCTTTAACATGGGCGGAAGAGGTTCTCTTGAAAGTAGAGGATCTCGACAAAAAAATGCCTTGTTATCCGCAGGTTTTATATCTATTCTTGGCGAATTGTATGGAGATCAATTTCAGACTCTTATTTTAGCTTCCCAGCCTGAACGATTAGGTGAATGGAGAAGAATTCTTCAAGATTCACTTGGTCTAACAAGGGATGACTTTGGACCTAATAGTGGGATTGTTCTGTTTGAAAGGCCTGAAGGAGTCATCGAAAGAGCTGATAGATTAGAATCCAATGAAGAATTGCCATTTATTATCATTGATGCAGCAGAAACTTCTGTTGAAATTCCAATACTTCAATTCCCATTATGGGTTGCATTTGCTGGTTCAGATAATGAAATTTTCGATGATCTTGAACTAAACTAAGGTTTATGAATATCTTAATAATTCTTACAAGTTATTTTTTAGGATCACTTCCGACAGGTTTTTTAATTGGGAAATATCTCAAAAATATAGATCTAAGAACTATGGGTTCTGGATCTACAGGCGCCACAAATGTCTTAAGAAATATTGGAAAATGGCCAGCACTTTTTGTGTTTATCATTGACGTTGGGAAAGGCCTTATAGCAGTAAAAATTGCTCAATATTATACAGATCAAGGATTAATAGAGGTAATAGCAGGGATATCCGCTATCTCAGGACATATTTGGCCAATATGGCTTAAAGGTAAAGGAGGGAAAGCCGTTGCTACTGGATTAGGTATGTTTTTAGCTCTTTCTTGGAAAGTTGGACTCGCATCTCTAGGCATTTTTTTAATAGTCCTAACAAAAACTAAATTTGTTTCTTTATCCAGTATTTCAGCTGCAATATTACTTCCTATTTTTATGTTTTTTTACCTAGGTAAATTTATGCACTCATACTTTTTTGTAAGTTTAATTGTGGCATTATTAGTATTCTGGAAACATAGAACAAACATAACAAGATTGCTTAAAGGAGAAGAATCCAAAATTAATCAAAATCAATAGATTTAAATATTTCTATAAGAGCTTTATTAGGATCTATAGCTTTTGAAATTGATCTGCCAATGACTAACTTAGAAGCTCCATTATCTATAGCTTCATGGGGAGTCATAATTCTATTTTGATCATCTTTATTATCAATATTTAATCTGATACCTGGTGTAATAAGTTCAAAATTTTGTTTGTAAATAGATCTCAACATATTTACCTCCCAAGGGGAACAAACACATCCATCTAATCCGGCATCAAAAGACAAATTTGCAAGTCTCAATACATTTTCTTCAATTGAATTATTTCTATCAAGATCAGTTTGAAAATCTTTAAGAGAAAAGCTTGTTAAAACAGTTATTCCTACAACCAATGGAGGTTTCACACTGACTGAGGTGGCTCCTTCTAAAGTTGCTTTTTTCGAATCCTTAAGAGCTTTTAAACCTGCTGAAGCATGAATAGAAATTATATCAACCCCTAATTTTGAAACTTGGAAACATGCTGCACGCATGGTATTTGGAATATCATGAAATTTTAAATCTAAAAAAATTTTTTTATTTAAACCTTTTAATATTTCAATAACTCTTGGACCTTCCCTAACAAAAAGCTCTAAACCAACTTTCACCCACTTAATGTTAGGACATTTTTCCAAAAGTAATTTTGCTTGACTTACATCTAATCCATCAATTGCTAATATTATTTTATCTTCCGAATTAAATCTGTTATTCATCAATTTTCAGTTTTCAAACCTCTTAATTATTTTTTTTCCAATTTGCAAAATTTTTCCTTCCAAATCATTTTTTGAATTAAAAACTAAATCAGGATTTATTACTTTTTGACTATCAATTTTTACACCCCCACCTTTAATAGATCTTTTGGATTCGCTACTAGATTTGAAAAGTTTTAGAATACTTAATAAGTAGAAAAACTTTACTGGAAAAACTACTTCTTTTAAAGAAATCTCTGGAATTTCTCCAACTTTTTCTTTGTGTCCAAGGAATAATTTTTCGCAGTTTGATTGCGCCTTTAATGCTTCTTCGGCCCCATGGAATAAAGTAGTAACTTCTAAAGCCATTCTTCTCTGTAGTTCACGAGGATTTGATTTTTCTAGAAAACTTAAATCTAATTCAGTAAGTAATTCAAAATAGGTGGGTATTATATTATCGGGTACTTTTTCTAATTTTGAATACATTGAAAGAGGATCTTCAGTCAAACCGACGGTGTTAAATTCAGATTTACTCATTTTTTTAATTCCATCTAAACCTGTTAAAATTGGCAACAGAACACCAAATTGAGGGTCTTGTTTAAAATGCCTTTGAAGATCTCTTCCAATTGCAATATTAAATTTCTGATCTGTGCCTCCAAGTTCAATATCTGATTGAACAACTACCGAGTCGTAACCTTGTAATAGTGGATATAAGAATTCATGCAAAGAAATTGGAACTTGCGAAGTGTACCTTTTATTAAATTCCTCCTTAGCTAGCATTTGACTAACTGTTGCACTCCCCATTAATTCAATTATGGAATTAAGGTTTAATCCTTTTAACCATTCACTGTTATATCTAATTTCTATTCTATCTTTTGCATCAAAATCTAAAATAGATTCATTGGCTGGCTTTCCCATCCCTAGTTGGGTTAAGTATGTTGTTGCATTATCATTAACTTGTTTTTCCGATAACTGAACTCTTGTTTTATTTTTTCCGGTTGGGTCTCCAATTTGAGCAGTAAAATCCCCAATAATTAAAACTGCAATATGTCCATTATCTTGGAATGCCCTAAGTTTTTTAAACAGTATGCTGTGCCCAAGATGAATATCTGTTCCAGTTGGATCGATCCCGAGTTTAACCCTTAATTTTTTATTATTTTTTTTCGCATAATTTATCATATCCGAAAAGGTTTTATCTTTGCCCTTAATTGGAAAATATTCTTCTATTCCTCTTGACAGCCATGATGGCAATATTAAATTATCTGACATGAAGCTTTAACCGTTAAATTTAAGAAGTTTTATCAAGTTCATCCTTCATTCTTATTAAAGTTTTATTCATTTGATCGAACATTTGATCAGGAGTAATCCCAAATTGACTTAACTGTGTCTTTAATTGTTCTACTGTCATTTTTGCTTGAAAATCTTCAGACAATTCAAATCTCTTCATAAAAACCTTATAACGATCCATAAGAGATTCCATTTTTTTTATAAACATTTTTTTTCCTTCTCTGTCAAACTTTCCATAATCAGAACCAAGTTTCATAAGTGCTTGATAGTCTGTAAAAAGCTTTTTAGCTTCTTCTTGAACGATGTCTGACTCAAAGAATCCCATTTCTATTTTTTTACTTCGCAAGATTAAGGCTCAATTACAAGATAACAAGAATCTTTTAAATTGATTAGAACATTAATAAATTTTAGTTTATAAATAATTCTTTGATTTATATTTTTTCAGAAGTAAATTTAGTAGACATGTTTCATAGATATTGGAAAAATTCAACGTAAATAATATTTCAAATCAAAATAGACAATTTGAATTATTTGGTTCAAATGTAAATACATCAATTAATTTTCAACACTCAAATAATCTAAAAATTAAAGGCGAAATCTTAACTAAATGGAGAAATAAAATCCATAATCACCAATTTAAAATTTCAAAAGATGCTCAAAATAAAACTTTGCACCAAACATGTCTTCCTATAAATACAATTACAAATGAAAGAAAAATTGATCCGTTTTCCCTGCAGCCATTATCATTAAACTTTTGGAGAACAAATCAATATATACACGATGGTCCAGCAATGTATTTTGTAATTGACTCAATGGAGAGTTCTAAAATAATCCTTTATATAGGAGAAACCAACTTAGCAAATAAAAGATGGAAGGGAGAACATGACTGTAAAAATTACCTCATGAACTATAAAGAAGCCTTAGCCCATAATAACCTCTCAAGTCATCAAGATATTCGTTTCTTCTTAGATGTACCTAGAGAAGTAAAATTAAGACGTAAATTAGAGCAGCAACTGATATATTTATGGTTACCACCATTTAATAAAGAAACCCGAGATAGGTGGGCAACTACTTTCACAAATAACTAAAGTTAATTAAATCCATTTTACAAATGCAATTTTCCACATTCCAAAAAAATCTAAATAACTGGCAAGGTGCTTCACTAATTTTTGGAGTTTTAGAGGAAGAAATTGCAAGCCAACTTGAAAACATAAAATTTGTTGTTGACCCAAAATTATTACTAAAAACAGTTACTCAAAAAAAATTCAAAGGAGAAAAAGGGGAAACTCTAAGCTTTGAATTTTTAGATCAAAAATTAGAAACTTTAATCATTGTTGGTCTTGGCAAATCGAAAGACCTAAAAAAAAGTGATATAGAAAACTCCATAGGAAATCTAATTAGAAAAACTGTTGATAAAAATGAAAAAATCAGCATCTTACTACCTTGGGAATTAATAAATTCAAAACTAGAATTAAATCAATTAGCAGAGTCTGCTAGATTATCTGCTTATAAGGACAATAGATTCAACAAGAAAAAAGATGAAGAAAAAGTTCTTAAAGAAATAGAGTTTTTGAATTTAAAAAAATTTGAGAATATCAGCTTTGAAGAGACAGAAAAAATATGTGAGGGTGTAGAACTAGCCAGAAGACTTGTAGCAGCCCCTCCAAATAGTCTTACGCCCCAGGAAATGTCTATTCAGGCTTCTCAAATAGCTAAGGATCATGGTTTGGAAGTAAAAATTTTAGAGGCAAAAGATTGTGAAGATTTAGGAATGGGTGCATATTTAGCTGTTGCAAAAGGCTCTGATCTAGATCCTAAATTTATACATCTTACTTTGAGCTCAGAGGATCCTATAAAAGAAAAGATTGCGCTTGTTGGGAAGGGTTTAACCTTTGATTCTGGAGGATACAACCTTAAAGTAGGGGCCTCTCAAATTGAAATGATGAAATATGATATGGGCGGAAGCGCTGCAGTTTTAGGAGCAGCAAAAGCACTTGGAGCAATAAAACCAAAGGGACTAGAAATACATTTTATTGTGGCAGCTTGCGAAAACATGATAAATGGATCTGCAGTACATCCTGGAGATGTGGTAAAGGCATCTAATGGTAAGACAATTGAAATAAATAACACTGATGCAGAGGGTAGACTCACATTAGCTGATGCTTTAACTTACGCATCCAATTTAAAACCGGATTCAATAATAGATCTCGCCACTTTAACAGGAGCAATTGTTGTTGCATTAGGAAATGATGTAGCTGGATTCTGGAGCAATAATGATGAGCTAGCAAATGACCTAAAAGCTGCATCAGCCCAGTCTGGAGAAGAATTATGGCAAATGCCTTTACAAAAATCTTATAAAGAAGGCTTAAAGTCTCATATAGCTGACATGAAAAATACAGGTCCTAGGGCAGGTGGGTCAATAACTGCTGCTTTGTTTTTAGAGGAATTCTTTGATAAAGAGATTAAATGGGCTCATATTGATATTGCTGGGACTTGTTGGACTGATAAGAGTAAGGGAATTAATCCATCAGGTGCAACCGGTTTTGGAGTTAAAACTCTTGTTCAATGGATTAAAAATAAATAACTATATTTAAATCATTCATTCCAAAGATTTGTTGATCTAGCGTTATCACCCCATAATTTATCCAACCTCTGATCTCTCCCACATGAGAATCTATAGATCTTATATTTTAATTCATTTCTCTCAGCAAAATCCTGATGATATTCTTCAGCTAACCAAAATTGACCTTTTGATTTTAGTTCTACAGATATTTTTTCTGATGGTACACCCAATTCATTAGAAGCGGCAACAATTGCATTTGTTGCATCACTTTCCTCGGTTGCATCTTTGAAAAAGATCACTGGCCTGTAAGAATTTCCACGGTCACAAAATTGACCCTTGCCGTCGAGAGGATCAATATTTCTGAAATAGAGCCTAAGTATCTCGGGTAAAGTTATCAATTTGGAATCATAGTTTACCAAAACCACTTCCTGATGTCCTTCATGATTTTCGTAAGTGGGATTTTGCAAATCTCCACCTGAATAGCCACTTTGTACAAAATTTACCCCCTTTAATGACTCTAAATCATGTTCTAAACACCAAAAACAACCTCCTCCAAGAATCAATTCCTCTCCAAAGGTGTTTAAAGGGTTAATAAATATTGAAAGAGCAACTATTAGAGGTAAGAAATATTTCATTTTTTTATTATAAACTTCAAATA
>QCRH01000033.1 GCA_003211955.1 Prochlorococcus sp. AG-459-O09
TTTTTAAGAATTTTTCCCCAGCATATTCCTGTTGTATCTTTAACTAAGTTTCCTGAGGGATCGCACAAAACCATGCAGCTTATAAATCGTGCACTCCGATAAGGAGTATCAGAAAGTTCATTAATTAGTTTTTTAATTTTCTCATCATTATTTTTGGCATATCGAGCAGAATAAATTCCTGGTCGACCATCTAAAACATCCACTTCAAGACCCGAATCATCAGCCAATGCCCAGGTTTTTGTCTCTAGAGAGGCTGCCTTGGCTTTAAGTAGTGCATTCTCAAAATATGTTTTCCCTGTTTCTTCGACATTTAAATATTCTGGCTGCTTCTCAACTTTTAAAGACAAAACATCCAGCATCTCTGAAATTTCAGATACCTTTTTTTGATTGCCACTCGCAATAGTTAGAACTGGAAGGTTCAAAATAACAAAAAAAATTTATTGTGAATATTATCTTACTTTAAAGCTTGATACGGAGACAGGTAAGGTTGAACATTCCACACCTGTATAGACAGGGCCTGTCTCGTACGAAAATAACATAATGTAAATTTTTTCTTAACACAATAGTATGTTTTGATGCACTAACCAATTTGCATAAGTATTAACATATCAATAGTACCAAGGGTGATAAGTTTAACTTATGAATGATAGAAAAAACATTAATGGAGATTTTGTCGAAAACGCTTGACTTATAAGTACGTAATGAAGCATTCTTCGAAATGAACATTCCACATTTAGTATTTAGTAGACAATGGCTACAGAAACAATGGGTATCGCTCTCGGCATGATCGAGACTCGCGGACTTGTACCTGCAATCGAAGCAGCAGACGCAATGACAAAGGCAGCAGAAGTTCGCCTTATTGGCCGTGAATTCGTTGGCGGCGGTTATGTCACAGTATTAGTTAGAGGCGAAACAGGCGCAGTTAACGCAGCTGTAAGAGCTGGTGCTGATGCTTGTGAAAGAGTTGGTGACGGTTTAGTTGCAGCTCACATTATTGCTCGTCCTCATAGAGAAGTTGAACCTGCTCTAGGTAATGGTGAATTTCTTGGTCAAAAGGACTAATTAAGTAAAGCAAGATTTATAAATTTTGCACAATAATTATTTTCCCTAAACAGACCTAAATTTATCCTTATGAGTAAGAAGTATGATGCAGGGGTAAAGGAGTACAGAGATACCTACTGGACTCCAGAATATGTACCCCTAGACACCGATTTACTAGCCTGTTTCAAATGTACAGGTCAGGAAGGTGTTCCAAGAGAAGAAGTTGCAGCAGCTGTTGCCGCAGAATCTTCTACAGGTACTTGGTCAACAGTTTGGTCCGAGTTACTTACAGACTTAGAATTTTATAAAGGACGTTGTTATCGAATAGAAGACGTTCCTGGAGATCCTGAAGCTTTTTATGCTTTTATTGCATATCCTTTAGATCTTTTTGAAGAAGGCTCAATTACAAACGTATTAACATCTCTAGTAGGAAACGTTTTTGGATTTAAAGCTCTAAGACATCTACGTCTAGAAGATATTAGATTCCCAATTGCTTTCATTAAAACTTGCGGTGGTCCACCAAACGGAATCGTAGTTGAAAGAGATCGACTTAACAAATACGGAAGACCTCTACTTGGTTGCACCATTAAACCTAAATTAGGATTATCTGGTAAAAACTATGGTCGAGTTGTATATGAATGTCTTAGAGGCGGTCTTGATTTAACGAAGGATGATGAGAATATTAATTCTCAACCATTCCAACGTTGGAGAGAAAGATTTGAGTTTGTTGCAGAAGCAGTTAAGCTTGCTCAGCGAGAAACTGGAGAAGTTAAAGGTCACTACCTAAATTGTACTGCTAACACTCCTGAAGAACTCTATGAAAGAGCTGAATTTGCTAAAGAGCTAGATATGCCAATCATCATGCATGATTATATAACTGGTGGTTTTACTGCAAATACTGGATTAGCTAATTGGTGTCGTAAAAATGGCATGCTTCTGCATATTCACAGAGCTATGCATGCTGTTATTGATAGACATCCAAAGCATGGTATTCACTTCAGAGTTCTTGCAAAATGTTTGAGACTATCCGGCGGAGACCAATTGCATACTGGAACCGTTGTTGGAAAACTAGAAGGTGATCGTCAAACAACTCTTGGTTATATTGACAACTTAAGAGAGTCATTTGTTCCTGAAGATAGATCAAGGGGTAACTTCTTTGATCAAGATTGGGGTTCAATGCCTGGAGTATTTGCAGTAGCATCAGGTGGTATCCATGTTTGGCATATGCCTGCACTTTTAGCGATTTTTGGGGACGATTCCTGTCTTCAATTCGGTGGAGGAACACATGGTCATCCATGGGGTTCAGCTGCTGGAGCTGCAGCTAACAGAGTTGCTTTAGAAGCTTGCGTAAAAGCCCGTAATGCTGGTCGCGAAATCGAAAAAGAGAGTAGAGACATTCTTATGGAAGCTGCTAAGCATAGTCCTGAATTAGCTATTGCTCTTGAAACTTGGAAGGAAATTAAGTTCGAGTTTGACACTGTCGACAAGCTTGATGTTCAGGGTTAAATCAAGTTTCGAAATTGAGGAGATTTATTCTCCTCAAACTTCTTAAAATCTCGTTTTTACGAGTAATTACATTCACATTTTGATTAATTATGCCTTTCCAGAGCACAGTAAGCGACTACCAAACAGTTGCAACCCTGGAAACATTCGGTTTTTTACCACCGATGACCCAGGAAGAAATATATGACCAAATTGCCTACATAATTGCTCAAGGTTGGAGTCCAGTTATTGAGCATGTTCACCCAAGTGGATGTATGCAAACTTATTGGTCATATTGGAAACTCCCATTCTTTGGAGAAAAAGATCTTAACTTGATCGTGAGCGAATTAGAGGCATGCCATAGAGCATACCCTGATCATCATGTAAGAATCATCGGTTACGATGCTTACACTCAAAGTCAAGGAACAGCTTTTGTAGTTTTCCAGGGACGTTAAAGCTACTTATCGTAGCAAATAACTTTCTCCATAAGAACTTTATTTTTTGGAGAAAGTCTTTTTAAAAAGTTTCACAATTGAAGGTTATGTCAATGAAAACTAGTAGAGAAATTGCATTAGAGAGAAGAAAAGCTATGAGTGATAGTGGAAAAAAAGCTGTTGCCAATTCTTCTACTACCAAAGACAGGGTTCGCACGTCTGATGATATGCAAATTTCTGGGATAAAATCTTCAATTGATACAAATAGTACAAATACTGCGAAAAAACATATTCCAACAGTAAAAATGAATAAAAAATCCTTTTCTAAAAATTTATCCAGCAAAGAACTTGTTATTGAAAGAAGGAAAGCAATGTCAACTCACGGCAAATCAGCCATAAGTTCATCTGATAGAACTCGTACAGAAGCTAATAAAAAGATCCAAGAAAATGAAATTAAAATAACTCCAGATAAAAACCCTGAATTATCAAATTCTGGTAATTCTGAGAATAAAGTTCTAAATACTAAAATTAAAAGAAGGGTAACTCAAAAAAGAAAACCTATCACCAATACTAGTAGAGATATTGTTTTGGCAAGAAGAGAAGCACAATCTAAACATGGCAAATCAGCTTCTAAACAAAATAATAGTGCAGCATCTTTGGCTAGAAGAGGAGATCCAGATTTATCAAGTAGAGAAATATCTCAAAGAGTTAGGGAATTAAGAAGTAAAACTGGAGCAACCTCAAAAAAAGGAAATGGTAAATGTAGACCATGTGGTCCAAATAAAAATGGATCAAAAATGAATATTGCTGATGCAAGTTGGAAAGTTGGTAAAAGTGAAACTAATTCTGGACAAACAGTAACTGGAACACAGGCTAATAGATCGTTAAAAACTACTGGTAATGAAGCTAGTACATGTAGAAGCGTCACAGGCACACAATATTTGGGATCCGAAGTACTTAATCAATTTTGCCAAAATCAACCTGAATATAAACAGCCAACTAGATCCTCAGTAACTTCAACATCAGCTGGAAATAAAGTCACAGGTAATGAGGTCGGAAGATCTGAGAAAGTTACTGGCGATGAACCCGGAACCTGCAAAAATGTAACTGGTACTGAATATAGTTCTGCAAATCAGTCAAAGGAATATTGTGGGGAAGTTCCCAAAAATCCTTCAAAGGTTAAACATAGTAGTACAGCTGACGGATTAAAAGTATCTGGTTCTTTACCTGGGAGATCTGCACTTGTAACTGGAGATGAGTCAGGATCTGGTCATCAATTAACAGGGGATCAATATCTTGGTTCAGAAACCAATCCTAAAGGGAGATCTCATGAAAAAGTCGGGAAATATAATACATTAAATGGCAATGCATTAACTGGTACAGGAGTAGGGAGGTCTGAATTCGTTACTGGTAATGAACCAGGAAGCTGTAAAAATGTAACTGGCGATGAATATATTGGTTCCCAACAATACGAGTCATTCTGTAAATCCAAGCCAAAAGCTGAAGCAATGAAGGTTGGAGTTAGTCTCTCAAATAATGCTAATGAGATTAGTGGCACCTTAACTGGAAGATCTGAGAAAGTTACTGGCGACGAACCTGGAACTTGCAAAAATGTAACTGGGACACCATATGCTGGATTAGATCAAGTTGAGGAAAATTGTAATTCTGACTTAATAACTGAACTAAAAGATAAAGGAAAGATATATTTAGGAGGTAGCTCAAATGCACGTCTTACTGGTATACAACCGGGTATCGGAGGAAATATGACTGGAGCAGGCAAAGGTGCGTGTCTAAATCCAACAGGCACCCCTTATGTTGGCGGAGATCAATTAGGCAATAATTGTTCCAATCATTCATCTGAAAAAAATTATGCTAATAGTGAAAGAAAAAATTCAAGCTCATGGGAAGAATTTTCTGTAAATTCTCCCTCAAGAGATAAATACTCTGATAAAAAAAGAGATTTTGTAACAGGCAATGATTATGAGAATGGCTCAAAGATTACAGGCCCATTCGATATGGCTCAGGACACAGTAACAGGGACAGAACAATTTAGGTTTGATAAAAACAAAAATTCCCTACTTACCCCAAAAAAAGATTTAAAGGAATTTGATTCTTCAAAAGATAGAGCACAATCCAGAATTACTGGCGAGGGTCAATCTGCCGGGTTGAAGATAACAGGGGATGATTGGGCAAGAGGAAACAGGGTAACAGGTACTGAAGGAGCTTCAGCAAGAAAAAGAAATCCTACAAGACCAGGCATGACGAGTGCAATGCCAGTGATGGATATAAAAAGGAATGATGAAATGAAAGAGCCAGATTTCTTGATAACTGGATCAAGTGGTAATACTCGTGAAGGACAACTTGTTACCTTTTCAGGTGGTGCACGAGGGTAATTAAATAATGCCTTTAAGAGGACTGGCAAAAGCCAAGAACTTCACATTGGGGCCTACAGCTCCAATGAAAACTTTTACAGAAAATATTCATACACAAACTAAAAAATCAAACGATTTAAGAAATTCTGGAAAATCTCATAAATTAACTAACAGTATCCAGAATGAAAATTTATATGGGTATGAAAGCAAAATAAAAAGTGATTTTGATGAAATTGTTCCCACTCTAAAGGAAATTGCTCGAATACAACATCATGAAGATTTTATAAGTAAAGCTCAGTTAATATCAAGAAAAAATTTGGGAATTGATCTACCTCTTCATGTATTAGATAAATCTTGGGTTAAACCTCTCGATATGAGAGCTCTATATGCATGGTGTGCTTTCAAACAACATGAGAAACTTAGTGACAATTTTTTTAAAAATGATCCTCTTGAAGGTGCTTCAGGAAGCAGAGGTGCGGAAGATTTTGAAAAATTTCTTTTAGATTGTGGAATACATTTACTTGATATAACTCCTTGTTCAGATGGTCGATTAGCGCATTCAGTTGCTTATGTAATGAGAATACCTTTTAGTTCAGTAAGAAGAAGATCCCATGCTGGAGCACTGTTTGATATTGAAAATACCGTTAATCGATGGGTAAAAACTGAACATAAAAGATATAGAGAGAATGTTCCTAATGAAGCTCATAAAGATACCAGGTACTTAAAAGTTGTAACTTATCATTTTAGTTCAGTAGATCCTTTGCATCAAGGATGCGCAGCTCATGGGAGTAATGACGAGTTAGCTGCAGCAGAAGGTAGAAATAAATTATATGCTTTCAAAGAGGCTGTAGAGAATAGCTTTTGCTGCGGAGCTTCTGTGGATTTGATGTTAATTGGACTTGATACAGACACTGATTCATTAAAAATACATTTATCAACTAGCGATGGCGGTATAGATTTAGAAAAAACTATTTCTACATTAGAAATTTATAATTCAACAATAAATTTTTCAAAAGAGGATGCGGAAAGAGAAATTTGCCAGACAATTTCTAAGCAATCTTCAAAAGATAAACTCTATGGACTGGAAAAATTTACCTATAAATTAATTGTCAACAATATTTCTCAAATTGATTATGTTAAGAGTTTTCATAATGGTTCTTATGAAGACATTGGACATGCAGAGAGGTTTATTGGAGTAGGTATAGGTTTTAAAGAAGTACATCTCAGAAATTTAACTTATTTTGCTCATTTAGATACAGTCGAAGAAGGAGCTCCAGATTTAGATGTAGGAGTTAAGATTTTTACTGGATTAAATGTTTCTCAAGATCTACCTATTCCGGTAGTAATAAGATTTGATTACTCTGGAAAAGTACCCGGCGCAAAAGAGAGGGCAATAAATGATTGTGAAAGAGTTAATAATGCGATATCAATTAGATATAAAAATTTAGTTGATCAAGGTTTATTACATACTTGCTCTACTATTAGAGATAGGGACAACATTCATTCCGCTCAAATTATTGGAATGTCTTTAGATAAAAAAACAGAGGAGGCTCACTAATTATGTTAATTTGCAAGGTTGTAAAACCACTTGTTTCTACCAATAGGATTCCTGGTTTTGAACATAAACATCTGCAGGTTGTATTAGATGGTTCTTCTAATAAAGTTGCAGTTGATGCTGTGGGCTGTAAGCCAGGAGATTGGGTTATTTGTGTTGGAAGTTCTGCTGCTAGAGAAGCTGCGGGGAGTAAATCTTATCCAAGCGATTTAACGATTGTTGGAATTATTGATCATTGGGATCCTAACAAGTCATAAAAAAGGAGGATATAAATTGTGGAAATTATGAAGGTATTAGGAAGGATGGTATGCACTCAAAGAGTCGCTGGCTTAGGTCATATGAATTTACGAATTTTAGAAAATAATAAAGGAAATAAATTAGTTGCTGTTGATCCTGTTGGAGCTAGAGAAGGTAATTGGGTTTTTACTGCTAGTGGCTCTGCCGCTAGATTTGCATGCCCTAATCCAGAAGTTCAAACCGATTTAACAATTGGCGGTATTATTGATTATTGGGAAAGTGAATAAAAATTTTAACTTCAAAAATTTATTGAGAAATTTTGTTGAAGGTATAGTGTAATTAGTCTTGAATAAAGAATGTAATGTGGAAAGAAAGGGAATCACCTTTGAGGATTGAAAAAAGATTTGAATTCGATCAATACTCAAAAATTAGTAAATTCATGGGGGAAATTGACAAATTATGTAAAGAAAAGGATATCTATCCAAATATCAGCTTCGGTAAGAATTTTGTAAGTCTTTCAATATTTTTAGACAATGAAGAAATATCAGAGAAGGAAAAAAACTTTTCAATGGATATTGATAAATTTTATTTAGAAGATTAGTGCTTTTTAAAAGAAAAAAAATTTATTTACTATTGGTTATTAAGTTTTCTTCTTAGTTTATAGAAATCTTCGTCCAATTTATTTAATTTTTCTAAATTATCTATTGATAAATCATCGTGAACTGATGAGAAATTTCTTCCACTAACTAATTTCTTAGGCAAAGAAACAATTTTCATAATATCTTCTACTACTTTCTCCATGGGATTAAATTTAATAGGATTACTGATCATATCAAGAGTTTTTTTATAGTTTTCACCTGCTTTTTCTTTTGCACTAATTGTTTCTTCATGAATTTTTGTTTTAACCCAACCTGGCCCTAGAATTGTGAATTTCATAAATTCAATTTCGTTAGCAAGTAATTCAACAGCTTTAATAAGAGAAATTTTGCCGAGAGTATATGATGAGTAATATGGGTTAGCAGAGTTTGTTCCTCCTCCTGCAAAAAAAATAACATCTGCATGATTTTTGCTATCTCTTTCTTTTATTGCATTAATTAATGCAGCTAATTGATAACTAGAATTTTTTGCAACTGCCTCAACCCATTCATTTATATTAACGTCAACAAATTTTCCAACAGGTTTTTGAGTTCCAACACAAGAAATAAAAAGATCCCATTCCCCAATAGATTTAAGCCAAAACTTATATCTTGATGAATCAAAGTCTTTTATGTCAAAACGGAATAAATTATCCTCAGCAACTTTAATTTTTGGCTTATTATTTTTATAAGTTCCGAAAACTTCATGGCCGTCTTTACTTAGATGGTCAGCTATTGCTTCTCCAATGTCAGAATTTATAGATAAGATTAGTGTCTTCATTTTTAAATATTTTAATTTTATTTTCTCAAATTAAGAGTTTTTATTCAATTAAGAATTTATTTCATGATAAATCAAAAGTTAATTTGATCACATGTTATAGTGTTTGAAAGTTTTCCTTTACATTGATCTTAAAAAGAGAATTAACTGAAAATGAGGATATTTTGAGGTCTTTATTAGAGTTAATACCAGAAATCTATAATTATCATTCACCTAGCTCCAAAATTTATAGATTTATAGAGAAAATTTCGAAATTTTCAAGTATTTTTCTTTTTGGACCAAATCAAAAAGAAGCTGTTGATTTAGGAAGTATAGGTAAAATAAGTCTCCCATATTATTCAATGGGCGCTATCAATTCAACTCATTTATTTGGATTGGATGAATTGATATTATTTGCTTTTTATTCAAAGAATAAAAATAGATACAAAAAAGTAGCTGATCTTGGAGCAAATATTGGTCTTCACTCCATAGTTTTATCGAATCTTGGTTTCGATGTAACCTCTTATGAACCAGATTTAATTCATGCTGAGAAATTTAAAGAAAATATAAATTCTAATTGTTTAAAAAATAAGCCAAATCTGGTTAATAAGGCAATTTCAACGAAGAAAGGTCAAGTAGAATTTATAAGAATAAAGAATAATACAACAGGCAGTCATATTAGTGGTTCAAAGGATGCATTATATGGCGAATTAGATAAATTCACTGTTGAAACTGATTGTTTCAAAGAATTAATATCAAAATTCGATTTTTTAAAAATTGATATTGAAGGTCATGAAGCCGAGGTATTATTGTCTACCTCCAGAGAGGATTGGGTAAGTACAGATGCAATGATTGAAGTTGGGTCATTAAAGAATGGTGAAAAGATTTTTAACTTTTTTAATAAAATAGGAGTAAACCTTTTTTCCCAAAAAAAAGGTTGGGCTAGAGTTGAAAATTTAAATGATATGCCTACTAGTTACAAAGAAGGATCATTATTTATTACATGTAAAGAAAATGTACCGTGGTGAGCAAAGTAAAATTATCTGATTTTATAGCTAGCTTTATTTCTAAAAAAGGAGTTAAATCTGTATTTGCTATATCAGGAGGAGCTTCATTACATCTCATTCACTCAATCGATGCTCATCCAGACATTAATTATATATGTACTCATCATGAACAAGGTGCAGCTATGGCAGCTGATAGTTATTCAAGAGTCTCAGGTAATATTGGAGTAGCGATTGCGACAAGCGGACCAGGAGCCACAAATTTGATAACAGGGATATGTTGTAGCTATTACGATTCAGTTCCGCTCCTGATCTTTACAGGGCAAGTAAGTACTTTTAGGATGGCTGGAAAAACTGGTGTCAGACAAATTGGGTTTCAAGAAACGCCAATTTCAAATATTACGAAAGAGATTACAAAATATTCAACTACTATTCAAAAAGCAGATGATATTAAATATGAACTAGAAAAAGCATTTTACTTAGCTAAGCAAGGTAGACCAGGACCTGTATTGATTGATATCCCTGATAATTTGCAACGAGAGCTAATAGATGTGGATAAATTAAGGTCTTTTAAAAAGACACTAGAGAATGAAAAGAAATTATTCCCCTCTTCAGATGAACAGATACAAAATATATGGTATGAAATAAAAAAATCAAAAAGGCCAGTAGTTGTAGCAGGGTGGGGTATACATTTGAGTAAGACAGAAAATGAATTTATTGAATTTATTAATAATTATCAACTACCAGTCGCATTAACTTGGGGGGCTTCTGATCTTATAGAAAGTGAAAATAATTTGTATATTGGAACTTTTGGTACTCATGGAATGAGACATGCTAACTTTGCTGTTCAGAATGCTGATTTAATTATTTCTCTTGGCACAAGGCTTGATACAAAATCCACAGGATCACCAATTAATACCTTCGCACGAGAAGCCAAAAAAATAATGATAGATATTGATCCTGCTGAACTCTCAAAGTTTGATTCTTTTGGATTGAGTTTTGATATCCTAGTGCAAGATGATTTAAGAGAATTCTTTAAATGCTTCCAAAGTAAGCAGTTTATTCTTGATAAAGAAATATCAAATAAAAGTTGGTTTGAGAAATTAAATGATTGGAAACAAAAATTTAAAGAAATTGATGAATATGAAAAGGAAACTGATTATTCTCATATAGATCCTTATATTTTCTTCAAGAAACTTTCCGCTGAAATCTCTTATAATACATCTTTATTTATAGATACAGGATGTTCAATAGCTTGGGCTATGCAATCAATGAATTTCAAAAAAGGTATAAGAGTTTTTCATGATTTCAATAATACTGCTATGGGTTGGGCTCTCCCCGCGCTAATTGGAGGATATTTTGCTGATCCTAAAAGAGAACAAGTGTGTATAGCTGGAGATGGCAGTTTTATGATGACTATGCAAGAATTAGCAACAGTTTTGCATCATAAAATTAATTTGAAATTATTAATAATAAATAATTCTGGATATTCAATGATTAAACAGACACAGGATCAATGGCTTGGTTCAAACTATGTAGCCTCATCTGAGGAGGGAGGATTATCATTTCCTGATTATCAAAAAATCGCTGAAGCTTTTAAGTTGAAGTATATTGA
>QCRH01000034.1 GCA_003211955.1 Prochlorococcus sp. AG-459-O09
TGAAGATAATGATGATTGGAATGATGAGAATTTTTACGATGATAACAGCGATATTAAAACATTTTCTAGAGAATTAAATTCTTATGAATCTGCTAAACAGTACTCAAAAAGACCTTTAGAAGCAATATCTTTAAGGCAACCAAAAAATATAAATACAACTGAGCAAAAAAAATTACCTTATGTGAAAGAGAATAAGGAAGAAGATTGGCCAGATGAAATGGATTTTAAGGTTGAAAGATGGCAAAGAGCTTCAGAAAAAGATAATAATACTTCGAGAGTTCAATTAAACCAACGAGTTCAATCAAAATCAAGAAATCTTCCCAGATCAAGAAGGAGAAGAGTATAGTTTCGTAAATTCTTTAATTCCTGAATAGCCTAAGAAACTTTCTAAATGTGGATTGAATACTTCTCTAATAATTGTTAGGGGCTTTTTGTCTCGAAAAAATCTATAATTTCTTGACCAGAATGGACCTTTAAAACAAAATTGATCCTCTAACCAATTTGAATTAACAAGCGAAATTCGGTCAACTTCTCTAAACAATTCTGATCTGTCTTGTGTCAAATTCTTCCAAATTGGTTCTTCTTTGGCTTTTAAATTTTCATTCACTTGTTCTGCATTCCACCAACTTTCAGCCCATGCTAGGTTTTTATTATTGTTTTTAATCCATACTTGTCTTCTAATTAAAGGTCCATTTAATTGATTTAATTCTTTAGGACCCTCTTCAATGAATAGAGGATCAACTCGCATTGAAATTAATTTAATTTTTGTCTCTTGATTAGTTAAAAGCTGTAAATGTCTAGTTGGACTTCCATCCCCAAGAAGCATTAATTTCCATGGGCCAGATATTTTTGGTAATGAATTTTTCACTAAAAAAGTAGAGGCATTTTCTTCCCATAAAATTTTTGGTGAGTTAAAAAGTTTATTATTCAGTGCTCAGACGGAATGCTTTTAAGATGATAACTTTTTTTTGACAAAAATATTTGCCTTTTCTTTTTTTATTTCTCTTATTTTTAGCCAAACAAGTAGTGCAGTTAAATCAGCTTTGCTTACTCCAGGAATTTTTGAAGCATCACCAAAATTTTTTGGCTTTATCTTATTCAAATTTTCTCTAGCTTCTAAAGATAATGTATCTATCTTTTCATAATTTATTTCTTTAGGCAGAGATTTAAAGCTTTGACGATTTATTTGTTCAATGTTGTTTTTTTGCCTTTTAAGGTAACCCTCGTATTTAATATCTATTTCAACACCTTCCTGTATTAAAGAACCTAGATTTTTTTCAGTCAAATTATATTTAATTAAATCTGAATAATGAAAGTTTGGTCTTTTTAAGAGTTCTTTCAAAGTTGTTGAGCCTTTGATCTTTGATCCCGTTTCTAATTCTATTTTTTTTGATATTTCATCGGTATTTTTTAAACGAGTGTTATTTAATCTAAATTTCTCTTCCTCGAGAAGTTTCATTTTTTCTTGATAGGCCGACCATCTTTTCTCATTAATTAGCCCTATTTGATAACCTAATGGTGTTAATCTCCTATCAGCATTATCTCCTCTTAGAGTTAACCTATATTCACTCCTACTAGTTAGAACTCTGTATGGTTCTTTGAGATCTTTGGTGATTAAATCATTGATCATTGTTCCTATATAACTGCTTTCTCTACTGAAGATTATTGGATCTTTTTTGCTTAGTTTTCTTGTCGCATTGACTCCTGCAACTAATCCTTGTGCTGCTGCTTCTTCATAACCAGTAGTCCCATTAATTTGTCCCGCGCTAAATAAATATTCAATTTCTTTCGTTTCGAGTGACGTTTGGAGCTGTGTTGCAGGTATATAGTCATACTCGACAGCATATGCTGGTCGTAACATTTTACATTCATTCAATCCAGGTAAGGTTCTTAAAAGTTCTAATTGAATATTTTCGGGCAAACCTGTAGAAAATCCTTGTACATATATTTCAGGAGTATTAATTCCTTCTGGTTCTAAGAAAATTTGATGTGAATCTTTATCAGCAAATTTTACGATTTTATCTTCAATTGATGGACAATATCTTGGTCCCTTACTATCAATAAAACCCCCGTAAATGGGAGTTAAATGTAAATTGTCTCGAATTAGTTGATGTGTTTTGGTAGTTGTTCTTGTAATGTGACAACTAACTTGTGGCATATTATTTTTTATATCTGGGTCAAACGAAAAATATTTATCTGCTGCAGTACTTGGTTGAATATCTAATTCATCAAAAATGATACTTCTTTTATCAACTCTTGCTGGAGTTCCTGTTTTTAAACGTTCTGTTTTAATACCAATTTCGTGCAAATTTTGAGTAAGACCTTTTGCTGCTTGTTCGCCCGATCTACCAGCTGACATTGATTTATTTCCTATCCATATTCTTCCTTCTAAGAACGTACCAGCTGTTATGATAACTGATCTTGCTGAATAATAACTACCAAAGAAAGTCCTTACACCCTTTATTCTTTTTTTTAAGGTTTTTTTTGAGTTCCATCCAATTTCTTCAGTTTTTGCAATATCCAGTTCAGTAATCATTGCTTCTTTTAAAGATAAATTATCTGTATTTTGTAGTATTTCAATCATCTTTTTTGAGTATTCTCTTTTATCTGTTTGAGCTCTTAATGCCCATACAGCTGGGCCTCTACTTGCATTTAATATTCTTTTTTGTATAGCTGTCTCATCAGCTAATTTACCAATAATTCCACCTAATGCATCAACTTCATGTACCAACTGACTTTTTGCCGGCCCGCCAACTGCAGGGTTGCAAGGTTGCCAGGCAATCCTATCTAAATTGATTGTAAATAGGGCTGTAGAAAATCCTAATTTTGCTGTTGTTATAGCTGCTTCGCATCCTGCATGTCCTCCTCCAATAACGACGATGTCAAAAGATTCATTTTTTGAGTGATGATCTTGCATTTTAGGATCGATTTAATTTGCTAAATTCCTAAATCTAGTAAATTGAGGTTCAAATAATAATTTAACAGTTCCTACGGGTCCATTTCTATGTTTAGTGACAATGATTTCTGTAATTCCTCTATCTTCAGTCTCTGGATTATAGTATTCATCTCTATAAATCATTAATACTAAATCTGCGTCTTGTTCAATGGATCCTGATTCTCTTAGATCGCTTAACATTGGTCTTTTATTTGTTCTAGACTCTACCCCTCTACTAAGCTGAGATAAAGCTACTACTGGTACTTTTAATTCTCTTGCCATGCTTTTAAGACCTCTTGTTATTCGTGAAAGTTCTTGCACTCTATTATCAGGGGTTGATCCTTCCATTAACTGCAGGTAATCAATCACAATTAATCCAAGTTCTTTTTTTTGTTCAGCTATTAATCTTCTGCACAGAGATCTCATCTCTAAAACACTTAAGTTAGGCTTGTCATCTATAAATATTGGTAATTGACCTAATGAATTGATACCTTCTCCGAGTAATGGCCATTCATCTTGCTGTAATCTTCCTGTTCTTAGCCTGCCACTCTCGATTCCAACTTCCATAGAAAGTAATCTATATGTCAATTGTTCTTTACTCATTTCAAGGCTAAATACACACACAGGTAAATCTTGAGATTGTGCAACATTTTTAGCCAGATTAAGAACTATTGAAGTTTTCCCCATTGAAGGTCTTCCAGCAACAATTATTAAATCGCTTCTTTGAAAACCTTGAGTCATAGCATCAAGATCGTAGAAATTTACAGGAATTCCAGCTACTGAAGTACCTAATGATCTTGACTCTATTTCATTGAAAGTACTTGTGAGGATTTCAGCTGCTTGAGTCAAACCTTTTGAAGGTTTTTCTTGACTGATTTCAAATATTTTTTGCTCTGCTTTATCTAGAACTTCATTAGTATCTTGAGTTTGATCAAAACCTAGTTGAACCACTTCATTTCCAGATCTAATAAGTTGCCTTCTCATGAATTTGTCGTTAATTAAATTAGCAACTTGTTCTATGGAAGCTGTAGAGGAAACATTTTCAACTAGTTCTACCAGTTTGCTGTTTCCTCCAATTTTTTCTAGTGATCCATTATCTGCTAACCAAGCACTCATTGATGTTAAATCAGTTGGTTTACCCTGGGTATGCAACATTAATGCTGTTCTATAAATCTCTTGATGGGCATTTATATAAAAAGCTTCAGGTTTAATTAAGTCTGCAATTCTTCCGATCGCGTCTGGATCAAGAAGTATGCCACCAAGAACAGCTTCCTCTGCTTGTACGTTTTGAGGAGGAACTAATCCAGCATTTTCACTATTAAAATCCTTTTTAAAATTTTTATTTTGCCCATTATTTGGAAAAGGTACGGAAACCATATCTTTAATTGCTTAGATATATACTCTGGCTACTTTTCAAAATAATGCAACAAATTGATTAACTTGTTACTTCAATATTTACTTCTGCATTTACTTCTGGATGTAATTTTATTTTTGCAGTAAAGGAACCTAAATTATGAATATCAGGAACAGTAATGTTTCTTCTATCAATTTCTTTTTTAGTTGCCACTTCTATTGCTTCGGCAACATCCCCATTGGTAACCGTTCCAAAAAGGACACCATCTTCTCCAACCTGTTTTTTGATAGTGAACCTACCTATTGTAGATAATGCAGTTTGGAAATCTAAAGCTTCTTGCTTTAATTTATCAGCAGCGATTTTTTCTTTTTCTTTCTTCCTTTCAATTTGTTTAAGGACTGCTGGAGTTACATTCATTGCCTTGCGATAAGGTAATAGAAAATTTCTTGCGTATCCAGGTGCTACTTCAACTAGATCTCCTTCTTTACCAAGTGATGCAATTGATTCAGTTAATGCGACTTGTACTCTTTTAGCCATGAAAATATTTAACAATATAGTTAATAATAAGACCTAGAGGGTAACTTTACTTTTTTTGCAAGACCAAATTTCGCAAGAATCTTAATATGTTCCCATGTTATATCTATCTGACCTCTAAATAATCCTTGTTTTGCCGAATTGGGAAATGCATGATGATTATTATGCCAACCTTCTCCAAATGTTAATGCAGCAACCCAGGCATTATTTTTAGATGAATCACCACTTTCAAATGGTGCTTTACCCCAACAATGCGTTGCGGAGTTTACTAACCAAGTTATGTGATAAACAACCACAAGCCTTAATGGAATTCCCCAAAGGACTAGAGCCCATCCTCCAACTCCTAATTTTTGACCTATTGCGTACAAAGAAAATCCTATAGGAATTTGTAAGAATAAAAAATATTTATTTAGAAATCTATAGTATGGATCCTTGATTAAATCTGCACTTAGTTTTGGTACAGCTTTTAGTGCTTCAACGTCTTTAAACATCCAACCCATATGACTCCACCAAAACCCCTTTTTACTATTGTGATGGTCTGCTTCAGTATCTGAAAAAGAGTGGTGATGCCTATGTAAACCTACCCAATCTATTGGTCCATGCTGGCAACTTATAGCTCCACAGGTAGCAAAAAATCTTTCTAGCCATCTTGGAACAATGAACGATCTGTGTGATAACAATCTGTGATATCCAAGAGTGACTCCTAAACAAGCAGTTACCCAGTAAAAAAATAATAATGAAGTGACTGCAGGGAGACTCCAAAATTTTGGTTGTATAGCTACAAGAGAAAGAACATGAATTGCAACCATGAAAACTATTGTTCCCCAAGTTTTATGTAGTCTTGGAGGATATCTTTTTGAATGGCCGGAAGGTTGCAGTAGTTTTTCTGAGAGCTCTATAACTTTTTCAGCTGGGACAGGTTTTTTTAATTTTGCTGTTTCTTGGAAAATTACTGAATTCATGATATTGAAATACTATTTTCAAAATTACCGATATGTAATATTATCATACTATACTATTGATAAGTTTAATTATCTGTGAGTATCGGATATCGCGATAAATTATCTAGAGGTCGAAGGGCTATGGCTCATTTGATACACCTCTGGCATGAAAGAAATGGTTGGTCTCACAGAGTTTTGCCATTACTTTCTGAAGTTCTTGATTTAGGTAAAGTTCATAATTCGCAAATTTCTAATCTTAGGAATGGGAAGTTATCTTCGCCAGGACCTGAAGTTTTTCTTGCTTTAGCTCAAGTTAATATGATTCTTGATCAAGGTATAGAAAAAATCAGGGATCGTTTTGAAAGTGATTACCCAGAGCTATGGAAATCTTTAGAAGAGTCTGCATTACCCCTAAAAAATGATTCTGGCAATCCATTATCGGCCGGGGAGTTATTCGAGATATTTTCAGGATTAAAATCTCTACCTTCATCTTTTGACTGGTACATAGAAGATGAAGAAGCTTCTGCTTTAAGTGATGCTCTGTCAGTGCATTTTTGTCAGAATAAGGCTTGGAGATCATGTAAAATTCATGTAATGGAAGCTTATGCCGTCAATAAATCTGCCCGTAGAGAACGTTTTGCTGAGGTAATAGCAGGCATTAGAGATTATACTGCGGAAGAATTAGATGGAGAACTACTTGATTTATATGAGGCTTCAAAAAAACTTTCTTATTTTCAGGGTAGGGGACCTAATGCTTTCCTCGCAGAATTAAGAAATTTAGCTTCTAAAAAATAACATGAGTTTTTTATAATAAATGAAACTAAACAATAACTTAAAACTGGCTGAAAATGTTGTTCTTTCTCTCGAAGAGAGTTTAAGTAAAGTTTTCCAAGAAAGGTCCAATCAGGTTTTCCAGAAATTAGAAAATATTTTGACAATTTTTAAGGAAGAAAAAGTTTCTACTAGTCATTTCAATCAATCTTCTGGTAGTGGTCATGATGATATATCTAGAGAAAAAATCGATGCGGTTTTTGCAAGATTTTTTCTTGCTGAAAAAGCAGCTGTGAGGATGCAATTTGTAAGTGGAACGCATGCAATAAGTTCTGTCTTATTTGGAATTCTTAGACCTGGAGATGTCATGTTATCTCTTACAGGACAACCATATGACACGTTAGAAGAAGTCATAGGAATAAGGGGAGGAGGAAAAGGCTCACTTAAAAATTTCGAGATTGAATATAAGCAAATAAATATCTGCGAGAATTTTGATTATTTTGAAGAAAAAATTGTTCATTCTTTTAAAGAAAATTCATGCAAATTAGTATTCATACAAAAAAGTTGTGGATATAGTTGGAGAAAATCTCTTACGAATCATCAGATAGAGAAAATTTGTACTCTAATTCATTCTCTTGATCCTAATTGTATATGTTTTGTTGATAACTGTTATGGGGAGCTTGTTGAAGATAGTGAACCAATTTCTAAAGGGGCAAATATAATTGCTGGATCATTGATTAAAAATTTGGGAGGAACAATCGTTCCTACTGGTGGGTACGTTGCAGGAGATGCAGAGTTGGTTGAGATGGCTTGTTCTAGATTAACCTCTCCAGGTATTGGTTCTTCTGCAGGAATAAATTTTGGACTAGGAAGATTAATTTTGCAGGGTTTGTTTTTAGCACCACAAATTGTTCACGAATCACTAAAAGGTGCAGATATGGTTGCAGGGGTTTTTAAAAATTTAGGATTTAAGGTTTTACCAGAGCCAGCAACATATAGATCTGATCTTATTCAGTCAGTAAGATTGAATAATCCTGATTTGGTACAAAAAGTTTGTCAATCTTTTCAAAATTCTTCACCAGTAGATTCTTTTCTGAATGTTGTTCCATCATCAATGGATGGATATGATTCAAAATTATTAATGGCAGGAGGTACATTTATTGAAGGTAGTACAAGTGAATTTTCTGCTGATGCTCCACTAAGAGATCCTTACAATATTTATGTTCAAGGTGGTTCTCACATAGCTCACATCAAAATTGCATTAATTCGATTATTATTTGAATTATTAGAAGAAAAATTAATTTCAAAGGATTCTCTACTTCCTTTATCTACTTAATCATGTCTTACCAGTTTCCAGACAACCTCAACTATGCTGATACTCATGAATATGTCTTGGAAGAAAATGGATTATTAAAAATTGGAGTTAGTGAATTTGCCATAGATCAATTAGGAGATATTGTTTTTGTTGAATTAGCTGATCAAGGGGCGACTTTAGAGAAAGGTGAGACTTTTGGAACAATAGAATCAGTTAAGGCAGTTGAGGAAGTCTATCTGCCTTTTTCAGGGGAAATAGTATCTGTAAATGAAAGTGTTATTGATAATCCTGAGCTTTTACAGAATGATCCTATTGGAGACGGTTGGTTAGTCATTTTGAAACCAGCATCAAAAGCATCAATTGCTGATTTAATGACTTCAGAGGCATATAAATCAAAGGTTATGCCAAATTAAAGCAAAATCTTTATCCATAGGCTAAGTTATAGAAAAAATTTGGACATGAAATCCACGGTTAATTCAGATTTATTTATTAATAGACACCTTGGCTTGAGTGATGCTGATGAGCAGCAAATGCTCTCTAAGCTTGGTTTTAATAATATTGATCAATTTATAGATCAAGTTATTCCTCAAGATATTCAGTTAAAAGATAAGTCTTCTGAAATATTACCCAAAGGATGTTCGGAAATTGAGGCTTTAAATGAATTAGAAAGGATTGCGAATAAAAACAATAAAATGAGATCCCTAATAGGACTTGGTTATTACGATAATCATATGCCTAAAGTAATCCAAAGACATGTTCTTGAAAATCCTAGGTGGTATACGTCTTATACTCCATACCAAGCAGAAATTGCACAAGGAAGATTAGAAGCTCTTTTTAATTTTCAGACTATTGTTTGTGAACTAACAGGATTCCCTGTTGCTAATGCATCTTTGTTAGATGAGGCCACCGCTGCTGCAGAAGCTATGGCTATGAGTTTTTCGGCAAGAAAAAATAAATCTTCGAAAGTTTACTTAGTGGAATCAAGTGTTTTTGATCATACTTTTAATGTTCTACAAACCAGAGCAAAACCTTTGGGAATATCCTTGAAACGCTTTACTCCAAGCAATCTTTCTAATCATGAGGATGTTTTTGGAATTTTGTTTCAATTACCTGGCAAAAATGGGGAATTATTTGATCCAACATTCTTAATATCTCAAGCACATAGATCTGAAATTATTGTGACGGCATGTATTGATCCACTGGCACAAGTTTTAATTAAACCAATCTCTGAATTTGGTGTGGATGTTGCAGTAGGTAGTATGCAAAGATTTGGAGTTCCAATGGGTTATGGTGGACCTCACGCCGCATTTTTTGCATGTTGCGAAAAATATAAAAGGCTTATCCCGGGAAGAATTGTTGGTCAAACTCTCTCTAAAAATGGAGAAAAGTCTTTAAGACTAGCACTACAAACAAGGGAGCAACATATTAGAAGGGAGAAGGCTACTAGTAATATATGTACTGCTCAATCTTTATTAGCCATAATTTCCTCTTTTTATGCTATTTATCATGGACCTAATGGCTTAACCGAAATTGCTAAGAGAATAGTGCAGATGAGAATAAATTTAGAATCATGTTTAGCTGATTTAGGTTTTGAGATACCTGATGGGATTAGATTTGATAGTGTTGATATCTATTCTGAGCATGCTCAAAAGATTCATAATGAAGCTTTAAAAAATGGTTATAACCTAAGAATTTTGCCTTTAGGATCAACTATTGAAAACTCAACTGGTTTTGGTATCTCTTTAGATCAGATGACTAATGAAAAAGAAATTAAAGATATTGTGACTTTCATAGCAAACCTTTTAGAAAAAAAAGAATATTTAGAGCATATAAAATTTGATAAAGGATTTCATCTTGAAAGTTTAGATTTGAGATCTAGTGAATGGATGCAGCAAGATATATTTGTAAACTATCAAAGTGAAACTGAATTGATGAGGTATATATTTCGACTTGCTGAAAAAGATTTTTCTCTGGTAGATGGAATGATGCCATTAGGAAGCTGTACCATGAAGTTAAATTCTGCAGCAGAGTTAAATCCAGTTTCTTGGGCTAATTTATCTTCTATTCATCCTTTTTCTCCACTAGATCAAACTAAGGGCTATTCAAAAATAATATCTGATCTAGAAAAATGGATAAGTGATATTGTTGGTTTAAAATCAGTTTCTTTTCAACCAAATGCAGGCTCTCAAGGAGAGTTTGCAGGATTATTGGCAATAAATTCTTATTTTGAATCAAAAGGTGAACTTTCAAGAAAAAAATGTTTAATTCCTAAAAGTGCTCATGGAACAAATCCTGCTAGTGCAGTTATGGCAGGATTTGATGTTTTAACAGTTGAATGTGATGACGAAGGAAATATTGATTTTCAAGATTTGTCGATCAAGGTCAAGAAATTTGATAACCAAATTGGAGCCCTTATGTTGACTTACCCCTCTACTCATGGAGTTTTTGAATTGCAAATCAGAGAGATATGTGACTTAATTCACTCTGTTGGAGGATTTGTCTATTTAGATGGAGCAAATTTGAACGCTCAGGTTGGATTATGCAAACCGGGGAATTATGGTATTGATGTTTGTCATTTGAATTTACATAAGACATTCTGCATTCCACATGGAGGTGGTGGTCCAGGAGTTGGTCCAGTTGCTGCATCAGAAACTTTAAGCCCATTTCTTCCTAATCATTCTTTAATGGATAATAATTTATCTAATAGTTCCAATTACGTATCCTCTGCCAAGCATGGGAGTGCAAGTATTCTTCCTATAAGTTGGATGTACATAAAAATGGCTGGTCTTACTGGTCTAAGGAAAGCAACTGCGCATGCAATTTTATCTGCAAATTATATTGCGCATTCTTTAAAGCATAAATTCAAGATTCTTTATAAAGGAAAAAATAATTTTGTCGCACATGAATGTATTTTAGATTTTAGAGATTTAAAATCCAAAACTGGTTTGAGTGTAAATGATTTAGCTAAACGATTAATAGATTATAGTTTTCATGCCCCAACTATAAGTTGGCCTGTACCAGAGACGATAATGATAGAGCCTACTGAAAGTGAAAGTTTGATTGAAT
>QCRH01000035.1 GCA_003211955.1 Prochlorococcus sp. AG-459-O09
AGAGAAAAGCAAAAATTTATTGAAGAAAATATAAATAAGAGATCAGAAATATCTAACCTTAACGAAGTTGAAGGATTTGCTACTAAATCCTAAATAAATTAATTACAAAAATCTTCTTTTCCTGTAAAATAAAATGTCAAGCAAAATTACACTCTCTTTAATATCGTGATAGGGTTCATTTCTGAAAAACTACTTATCCCGATTCTAGATTTTTTCTACGGTTTAGTCCCAAGTTATGGTTTGGCGATTGTTGCATTGACAGTCGTAATTAGAATTGCACTTTTTCCTCTAAGCGCTGGTTCTATTAGAAGCGCAAGGAAGATGAAGATTGCCCAACCAGTTATGCAAAAAAGGCAAGCAGAAATAAAATCTAAGTTTTCAGGTGATCCAAAGAAACAGCAAGAAGAACTTGGTAAATTGATGAATGAATTTGGCAGTCCCCTCGCTGGTTGCCTTCCCTTGATTGTCCAAATGCCCGTACTATTTGCATTGTTTGCAACCCTAAGAGGTTCTCCATTCGCTGATGTCCCTTACAACATAAATCTCAAGGTTGTCCCACAGGATCAAGTTGCCGCCATTGATCCAAAACCTTACAAATCCCCTCGACACTCTATTTTTATTACAGAAAAATCACATTTCCCTGTGGTAGCCACCATCTCTAGTGGAACAAAATTAGGAACAGAAGAATCCATAAAAGTAAATTTACAAACAACAAATGGTAATAACTATTCTGAAGTTTTATCTAAATACGACAACGGATCTAAATTCCTCCCAACTTGGAAGGTTTCTAAAGGGTCCGAAAATCTTAAAGTTTCCCAAGACGGAACAGTAACAGCAATTAAACCGGGTGATGCAACAATCGAGGCTAAAATCCCCGGTCTAGCTGCTAAGAGTGGTTTTTTATTTATTAAAGCTCTTGGTCAAGTTGGTTTTTATGTAGATGGAGCAATTAATTGGGATATTGCTGCATTAGTAGGTGCCTTTGGATTAACCTTACTTCTCTCGCAGGTTTTATCAAGTCAGGGGATGCCTGCGAATCCACAGCAATCAACGGCAAATAAAATTACACCAGTAATGATAACTGGAATGTTTCTGTTTTTCCCACTACCAGCTGGAGTCTTACTTTACATGGTTGTTGCTAATATTTTCCAGGCGTTTCAGACTTTTCTGCTTAATAAAGAAGCTCTTCCTGAGAATTTACAGAAAATTTTGGATCAACAATTATCCGCAAAAAATGAAGTAATAACAACTTCTGCTTCAACTATCTCAGATAAAAGATTACCTTTCGAACCTAACAGTAAAAAATAGTCTAAATCTTAAATAATGAATTCTTGGTGTAGAAATTTAGAATTACTCATAAAATCAAGAACCTCATTAATTTGGATTAGGACTAAAGAAGAGGAAAGATTAGAAAAATTAGTTAATTTTTCTTGTGAAAGACTAAATATAAAAAGATTCGTTTCCTGGGATTGCGTTAGCGGTATAAAAGGATTAATAAATGAAGAAGGTAAATTTTCTAACAATCCTTTAGGAATACTTAATTGGCTTAAAGAACTAAATTCTGAAGTTTCAACACTTTTGTTAGTTAAAGATTTTCATAAATTTTATGATGATCCATCTATCAATAGAACTATTAAAGAACTATCCTCAACGCTTAAAAAAACTAGTCATAATTTAATTATTAGTTCTCATTTATTTCCATCATCAGAAGAATTGGATGAATTAATGGCAATTGTAAATTTACCTTTACCTGATCAAAGAGAATTGAAAAATCTAATAAAACAAATTGCTATCAATACCAATTCAAATCTAGAAGAACAAGACTTAAACGAACTATCTATAGCTTCAAGTGGACTTACCGAAATAAAAGTAAAGCAAGTCACTGCAAAGGCCCTTGCTCAAAGAGGAAAAATAAGTAAAGAAGATATTAAAGATATTCTTGAAGAGAAAAAACAAGTAATCGCTAGAAGTGAAATTTTAGAATTTTTCGAAGCTAAATCTAGTCAAGATGATATTGGTGGTTTGAATGTTTTAAAAGTTTGGCTTAATCAAAGATACAGGGCCTTTTCTAAAGAAGCTAGAGACTATGGGTTACCTATTCCCAAGGGAGTCTTACTCGTTGGAGCTCAAGGAACAGGGAAATCGCTAACGGCAAAATCAATTTCTAAGAGTTGGTCAATGCCGCTGCTTAGGCTAGATGTTGGAAGACTATTTTCTAGCCTTGTTGGTTCAAGCGAGGCAAGAACAAGAGAAGCAATATTAAGAGCTGAGGCCATGTCTCCTTGTATCCTTTGGATCGATGAAATTGACAAGGGTTTTGGTGGCGATGCTAGAAGTGATGGAGGAACAAGTCAAAGGGTTTTGGCAAGTTTGCTAACTTGGATGGCTGAAAAAGAATCCGCCGTATTTGTCATAGCTACCGCTAATGCTATAGATAAGCTTCCTGCTGAATTATTAAGAAAAGGTAGGTTTGATGAGATATTTTTTCTTGATTTGCCAAATTCTGAAGAAAGATTAAGTATTCTGGATTTGCATTTAAAAAAAAGAAGACCAAGTTACAGGTTTCCTCTTTCCACTATCATTGATAGAACAGATGGATTCTCAGGTGCAGAACTTGAACAAGCTGTGATAGAGGGAATGCATATTTCATTCTCTGAAAGTAGAGAACTTATGGAGAAAGATTTAATAAAGGCAGTTTCTGAATTAGTTCCCTTATCTAGAACAGCTAAGGAGCAAATTAATTTACTAAAAGAATGGTCAACTACGGGGCGTGCTCGACCTGCATCATAGCTAAAAATTATTCTCTAAAAATACTCCGTAAGTTAGGAATCATTAATTTAGTTAATTTTTAGTCAAAAATCCCTAATATTCAATTTAGATTAACTATTTTAATTAAGGTATAAAAAAAAATAGTGCTAGATCAAAAATTAATAAGAGAAAATCCAACTTCAGTTGAAGAAAGTCTGTCCCTAAGAGGAAAAGTTTTTAATATTTTCCAAATACAAGAATTAACTCTTCAAAAAAAAGAAATTGATATAGAAATATCCAGTCTTCAATCTGAGAGTAAAAAGTTAAGCAAATTGATCGGTCAAGAAATCAGCAAATCTAAAAACAATGATTCTCCAGAAGTAAATAATTTAAAGATAAAAGGAAATGAATACAGAACCAAAATTTCAGAATTTGAAGAGAAAAAAAGAACCTTAGATAAAAATATACATAATGAAATTTGTAATTTACCAAATCTACCTAGCAAAGATGCTCCTATTGGAAAAGATGAAAGCCACAATGTTCAAGTAAAAGCTTGGGGAGATCCATTAGTAAAAGAAAATCTTAAATCTCACTGGGAAATTGGCGAAAGTCTTAATCTTTTTGACTCTGTCAAATCAACTAAAATATCAAAAAGTCGTTTTATTACACTTATTGGCCATGGGGCCAGATTAGAGAGAGCATTAATAAATTTTATGCTCGACATGCATACAAGCAATGGTTATTTAGAGTTAATGCCTCCAGCTTTAGTGAATTCAGAAAGTCTTACAGGATCTGGTCAATTACCTAAATTTTCAAATGAAAGTTTTAAGTGTTCTAATGACGACTTGTGGCTTTCTCCCACTGCTGAAGTTCCACTAACTGCATTTCATAGAAATGATATTATTGATTCCAAGCAATTACCCCTTAAGTATGTTGCATATAGCCCATGTTTTAGGAGAGAAGCAGGAAGTTATGGAAGGGATACAAAAGGTTTAATAAGACTTCATCAATTTAATAAAGTTGAACTATATTGGTTTTGTGATCCAAGTAAATCTATTGAAGCTCATAAAAGAATCACTTTAGATGCAGAAAGTATTTTAAAAAAGCTTAATCTACCTTACAGATTAGTTGATATTTGTACCGGAGACTTAGGTTTTTCTTCAAGCAGAACTTTTGATCTTGAAGTATGGCTACCAAGTAGCAAATGTTATAGGGAAATTTCAAGTTGTAGCAACTGTTTAGACTTTCAAGCCCGCAGATCATCAATAAGATCAAAAATTGATAAAAAAAATACATATCTACACACCTTAAATGGTAGTGGGCTCGCGATTGGGAGAACTATGGCTGCTATTCTTGAGAATGGTCAACAAACAGATGGGAGCGTAAAAATTCCAGATGCTCTAGTTCCATATTTTGGATCAAATATTTTAAAAACTGCTTAATATATTTAAATGAACGTTTTAACCTCAATTACAGTTCTGGGATTTCTCATTTTTTTTCATGAGATGGGACATTTTCTTGCAGCAATTTTGCAAGGTATCTATGTTGATGGATTTTCAATTGGTTTTGGACCATCAATAATTCAGAAAAAATATAAAAACATAACCTATTCACTTAGAGCTTTTCCATTAGGGGGCTTTGTTTCCTTCCCTGATGAAGAAATAAATAATATTGACCCTAAAGATCCAAATCTTTTAAAAAATAGGTCAGTTATTCAAAGAGTAATTGTTATATCCGCTGGGGTATTCGCTAACTTAATTCTTGCCTATACAATCTTGATTGTAAATGTAACTACTATTGGAATTCCATTTGATCCCGAGCCTGGTATTTTAGTCTTGGCTACTCAGCCCGAGAAGCCTGCTTCTCTTGCTGGATTACAAGCAGGGGATAAAATCTTAAAAATTGAAAGCAATACTTTAGGAGTTGGCGATCAAGCAGTTTCTGCTTTAGTAAAAGAGATTCAAAATACCTCAGACAAGCCAATTTCAATAACAATTGATAGAGATGGGGTTCTTAAAAATTTAACTTTGGTCCCAAAAAACATAGATGGGAAAGGTACTATAGGTGCTCAATTACAACCTAATATAAAAAAAGAGACTAAAAAGACAAAAAACATATTCGAACTTTTTAAATACACCAATAATGAGTTTTTATCACTTCTGGTAAAAACAATACAAGGTTATAAAGGATTAATTACAAATTTCTCCTCAACAGCTCAACAATTAAGTGGTCCTGTCAAAATCGTTGAAATTGGTGCTCAATTATCACAACAAGGCGGAACTGGAATATTATTATTTGCCGCACTAATTTCTATAAATTTAGCAGTTCTCAATTCTTTACCCTTACCACTACTGGATGGGGGACAACTTGTTTTCACTTTGATTGAAGGTTTTAGAGGAAAACCAGTCCCAGTTAAGGTACAAATGGTGGTTACTCAATCAAGTTTCTTTCTTTTAGTTGGACTTAGTGTGCTCCTTATAATTAGGGATACTAGTCAACTTTTAATAGTACAAAGGTTATTAAACCAATAAATAAATTTTTAAAATTGTTATCCAAGCTGTTAAAATGGAAATTAGTTTAAATATTCTATATAAATGGCCAAAAAGTCCATGATTGCGAGAGAAGTCAAACGCAAAAAGCTTGTACAGAAATATGCTGCAAAAAGAAAATCATTATTAAATGAATTCAATGCTGCAAAAGATCCAATGGAAAGATTAGAAATACATAGAAAGATACAGGGTCTTCCTAGAAATTCTGCCCCAAACAGAGTTAGGAATAGATGTTGGGCTACTGGCAAACCAAGAGGAGTATACAGAGACTTTGGTCTTTGCAGGAATCAGTTGAGACAAAGAGCTCATAATGGTGAACTCCCTGGAGTAGTTAAATCAAGTTGGTAGAACGGATAAATTTTTGTATCTTTAATGTCTACCGTTAGATACAAAATTAGACAAATTAAAATTCATTTTTGGAACAAATTTAAGAATTTTTATAGCTTATCTAAATAATTTACTCAATATGTCCCTATAAAATGTAAGAATAAATTATGTATAGATTAATAATTTAAAAAGTGGAAGGACAAAATAAGTCGATCACGTTTGACGGACGAGAGATACGACTAACTACAGGACTATATGCTCCTCAAGCAAATGGATCAGTAATGATTGAGTGCGGTGACACCTCTTTATTAGTTACAGCAACAAAAACTACAAAAAAAGATGCTTCGGACTTTCTACCTCTAATATGTGACTACGAGGAGAAACTATATGCTGCCGGAAGAATTCCTGGTGGTTTCATGAGGAGAGAAGGTCGCCCTCCAGAAAGAGCGACTTTAATAGCAAGATTGATAGACAGGCCAATGAGGCCACTTTTCCCATCATGGATGAGAGACGAGATACAAATTGTTGCCTCTTGCCTTTCTCTTGATGAAAGAGTTCCAGCAGATGTTTTAGCTGTTACTGGGGCTTCAATAGCAACTTTACTTGGAGAGATTCCATTTTATGGGCCAATGGCTGCAGTTAGAGTTGGTCTCATAGGAGATGATTTCATCTTAAATCCAAGTTATAGAGAAATAGAAAGAGGAGATTTAGACATTGTTGTTGCAGGTTCACCTGAAGGCATTGTCATGATTGAGGCAGGTGCTAACCAGTTATCGGAGCAAGATACTATCGAAGCTATAGATTTTGGTTATGAAGCAGTTACTGAACTTATTAAATCGCAAGAAGATTTATTAAAAGATTTAGGAATAAAACAGATTAAGCCGTCTGACCCCGAAGAAGATAAAACATTGCCCTCTTTTTTAGAGAAAAATTGTACAAAACCGATTGAGTTAGTTTTAAAGAAATTTGATCTTTCAAAGGAAGAGAGAGATATTGAACTCGAAAAAATAAAAGTTGATACTCAAGATAAAATTGATTCTTTAAAAGAGGATAACCAATTAAAAGTTCTTCTTTCAGAAAATGAAAAGTTACTAACTGTTGACTTTAAAAAACTCACTAAGAAATTAATGAGATCGCAAATCATTAATGATGGGAAAAGAGTTGATGGAAGAGATCTCGACGAAGTTAGAAAAATATCTGCTTCAGCCGGAATTCTTCCAAAAAGAGTTCATGGATCGGCTTTATTTCAAAGAGGTTTAACCCAAGTTTTATCTACAACTACATTAGGTACTCCTAGCGATGCTCAAGAAATGGACGACCTCAATCCAAGCACAGAAAAAACTTATCTCCATCACTATAATTTTCCTCCATATTCAGTAGGAGAAACAAGACCTATGAGAACTCCTGGAAGAAGAGAAATTGGCCATGGAGCATTAGCCGAGAGAGCGATAATCCCTGTGCTCCCAGGGAAAGAAACATTTCCATATGTGCTTAGGGTAGTTAGCGAAGTTTTAAGTTCCAACGGATCAACTTCAATGGGTTCTGTTTGTGGAAGCACGCTTTCATTATTGGATGCCGGGGTTCCTCTCAAAGCTCTGGTAAGTGGTACTGCTATGGGCTTAATTAAGGAAGGCAAAGAAGTACGGATTCTTACAGATATTCAAGGCATTGAAGACTTTCTGGGAGACATGGACTTTAAAGTTGCAGGTACTGACAAGGGTATAACTGCGTTACAAATGGACATGAAAATTACAGGTTTACCAGTCTCTATTATTTCTGATGCGATTAAAAAAGCTCGTCCTGCAAGATTACATATTTTAGAAAAGATGCAAGCAGCAATTGACAAGCCTCAAGAATCCCTTTCTCCTCATGCTCCCCGACTATTAAGCTTTAGAATTGACCCAGAGCTTATTGGAACAGTTATAGGACCAGGCGGAAGAACTATTAAAGGAATCACTGAAAGAACCAATACAAAGATAGATATAGAAGATGGAGGCATTGTAACTATCGCCTCTCATGATGGAGCTGCTGCAGAAGAAGCTCAAAAGATAATCGAGGGATTAACACGCAAGGTGCATGAAGGTGAGATCTTCTCTGGAGTTGTAACAAGAATAATACCTATAGGTGCTTTCGTAGAAATCTTGCCAGGCAAAGAAGGAATGGTTCACATTTCTCAGTTATCTGAGGCAAGGGTTGAAAGGGTCGAAGATGTAGTTAGGCAAGGAGACGAGGTGACCGTAAGAGTTAGAGAAATAGATAGCAGAGGAAGAATCAATCTTACCTTAAGAGGTGTAGGCCAAAATAATGGTATGTCTTATCCAGAACCAACCCCCACTCCAGTTGCACCCCTTAATTAAAAACTAAAGAGGGTAAATTCCGTTATCCTCAATAATTTTCTTAATTTCGAGACAAATACTCCCGTGAGTACTCTTATTTCTTGTTGCGACTATAACACCCCCTTGTTGAAAATTAGATTGCCCATAAGTTAGTTCTTGATTATCTAAATTTGTAATTGCTCCACCAGCTTCTTTAAGAATAGATTCTGGGGCAGCAAAGTCCCAATCTTTGGGTGAGCTTTTCCCCGGTAAACTTAAACAAATATAGATATCACTGTCTCCTCTAACTATAGATGCAATTTTGCAGCCAATGCTTCCCATAATTTCGACTTTTCGAAAATTAATTTTTTGTATTAATTTTCTCAAAATCTCATTTCCATGATTTTTACTTGTTACTAACGTCATTTCTTGAAGATTCTTATTATTTAGGAAATTTGGTTTATTTTTTGAACCATCTCTTTTTTCACACCATGTTTTTTTTCCATCTGCGATCCATAATTGATTTTTATCAGGAATCAAAACAAAACCAATATAAGGCTTTTGTTTAAAGTTCAATGCCAAATGCATTGCATAGTTTCCTGTTCCTTGGATAAAATCTTTAGTTCCATCAAGAGGATCAAGAACCCAGGTCCAGTTTGTCTTACTATCAAAAATTTCAGAAGAAATTTTTACATTTTCTTCGCTCAGAATATCCCAGTTAATATTTTTATATTTTTCATTTATTCTTTTAATAATTAATTCATTAACTTTTAAATCAGCCAAAGTAACAGGATCTTCTTCATTATTATTTTTGAGTATGTTTCTTTTATAATTTGAATTTTCTAACAATTTAGAGTAATAAAGCAAAATATCTGCTGCTTGCCAGCTGAAAATTCTTATATCATCGATAAGATTATTAATATCAACACCAGTCGGTAATTCAATCATTAAATGAATAGCAATTCCTTATTATCCCATAGAAAGGAGGAACCAGAAAAAGGTATTTTATATATAGTTGGTACTCCAATAGGTAATTTAAATGATATTTCACAAAGAGCATTAAATATTCTAAACAAAGTTTCTTTAGTTGCTTGTGAGGATACAAGACAAACAAAAAAGATAATGCATAAGTTCAATATTTCAAATAAACTTATAAGTTTTAATAAACATAATTCTTTAATAAAAATCCCAAAATTGGTGAAAGATCTCAAAGAAGGAAGCTCAATTGCCATTGTAAGTGATGCTGGCATGCCGGGGATTTGCGATCCAGGAGAAGATATTTTTAAAAGCGTAAAATCTGAAGGAATTGATATGATTTGCGTCCCTGGAGCATGTGCTGCAATAACGGCGCTTGTTTCAAGTGGACTTCCTTCCTCTAGTTTTGTATTTGAAGGCTTTCTTCCAAAAAAGAAAACCGATAGGGAAAAAATTCTTTTAGAGATAAGTTACAGTGAAAAAACAACAATAATTTATGAATCACCTAAGCGACTTAAGAATTTACTAAACGAATTACTTGAATTTTGTGGAGGGGATAGAGAAATTATAGTCGCAAGAGAATTAACAAAGAAATTTGAAGAACATGTAGGTAATAATATTAATAAAGCCATAGATTTTTTTAGAGACAAGGATATTGTCGGTGAAATAACAATCGTTTTAAAAGGTACAAGAAAAGGAGAATCTAATCCCAATAAATCAATTATTAAAAAGGATCTTAATGATTTAATCGATGCCGGCCTAAGTTTATCAGCAGCATCAAAATACTTGGCCAAGAAAAATGGTCTAAAGAAAAGCGAAGTTTATAATTTGATTTAAAATTAAAATAAACTATCAATTTATATGAACTTATTTATTAAAAAGTTATTCCACTCAGCAATCTTCAATTCTTGTTTATTCGCGATTTTATTTATTGGTATACAAAACAGTTCAAATAAAAGCAAAGTAGACTTTTTAATTAACAATACTATTGAACTCCCAATAAGTTTTGTTGTAGGGACTAGTTTTATCTTAGGTTCTATTTTAGGTAGCTTTATTGAATTAAATGTGAATAATGAATAAAAAATAGCTAAAGGGCTATTAGATTTTCAGCGCAAACTATTCTTGAAATACCTTTAGCTATAAGAACAGGTGATGCGATTCTAAATACATCAGTATTTGGGACTTTAAGTACCTTTTGCTCTTTATTACAAGATCTTTTAGCAAGATTTAAATCAAAAAATATTTCTATAGTTTTTCTACTCAAGTCATCTTGTGGTAAAAATTGCCATTCTGGAAAATCTTTCAATAATTTGATGTCTAACTCAATTTTCTTATCTACAATCATATAAACAACTTTAGGGAAATCCACCTCTGATAATGGCACTGAAGATAATTCTTTGCGAGATGAATTATCTATCTCATAATCTATAGGAGCAATTTCAAGAAAAGAATCAATTGGTGCAAAATTTGAAGAAGTTATATTTGCATTTAAAACTTCATGCTCTTTATAATCTTTTTTTACATCTTCACTATTTAAATTTATTTTTAATAAATTATTAGTTTGATTTTTATTCGTTTTAGATTTTTCTTTTAAGGATTTACTTTTGTTGATTAACGCCTTATATTTTAATTCTCCAAGTTTTTTCTTCAAAT
>QCRH01000036.1 GCA_003211955.1 Prochlorococcus sp. AG-459-O09
TTTTATTTATGGGTTATAAATCAACTATAAAAAACAGATTTTAATTTTGGACTCAAAAATTTCTCCAAGAGAACAATGGACTAGTAAGTTGGGATTCATTCTAGCAGCTGCTGGTAGCGCAGTAGGTCTTGGTAACCTTTGGGGTTTCGCCTACAGAGCCTCTCAAGGTGGAGGTGCTGCTTTTGTCCTTTTATACATACTAATCGTTTTAATTGTATGTCTTCCGGTATTTGTTGCTGAAATGGCTTTAGGAAGAAACGCTACTGCCAGCACATTGCTTGCACCAGTAAAGTTAGCTGGAAAAAATTGGTATCCATTAGGAATTCTTTTCTTTATAGCTCCCTTGGGAATAGCATCATATTATTCAGTCATAATGGGGTGGACCGCAGATACCTTGTTCCATTCATTATTTTTTGGATTACCAAAAAATTTAAGTGAAGCAGAAGCTTTCTTTGGCTCAATTAGTAGTGGTAGCAGTGTTTTATTGGGGCACCTATTAAGTCTTGTTCTTACAGCCATAATAGTTTCATCAGGGATAAAAAAAGGAATCGAAAAGGTGACACGATTCTTTATGCCTATACTTTTTATAATTCTTCTATCGCTAGCAATATGGGCCACTTCACTTTCAGGCGCATGGGAAGGATACAAAACATTTTTGTTTAAGTTTGACTTTGATGAATTGAGGAACCCTCAAACAATAAGAAATGCTTTTACACAAGCTTTCTTTTCTTTAAGTTTAGGAATTGGAGTTATGGTGACTTATGCTTCCTATTTAAATAAAAAGAGTAATCTTCCAAAACTAAGTGTTGGAGTTGCATCATTGGATACTTTGGTGGGTCTTATGGCAGGACTTATTACTTTTCCTATTGTTTTAACATTTGGCTTAAGTGATGCTATTTCTGAATCAACTGTTGGTGCATTATTTATATCAATTCCTACGGGCCTTGGTTCATATGGAGCGGTTGGAAGAATTGTAGCTGTTGCATTTTTTGCACTAGCTTATATTGCAGCAATAACTTCCTCTGTTTCATTATTGGAAGTTCCAGTTTCCTCTTTAATGGATAAATTTGGTTTTAAAAGAGAAAAATCTGTTTGGCTGATAACTCTTTTCCTATTCTTAGCAGGCATTCCTTCTGCATTGAACTTAAACATTCTTGGAAATATTGATTCGATTTTTGGAGGGGTATTACTTATCTTTGGTGGATTCTTGGTTACATTCTTTATGGGATGGGTAGTACCTGGAAAGTTTAATGAAGAACTTAGTGATTCAAAAGTAGGAATCAAAACAACACGTTATTTGAAATTCATGACAAGATGGGTTGCGCCCCCAATTATTGGTTTTGGACTATTTATTAGTGTGTTTGATTTGCTCAAAGGCTGGGTAAGTTAGAAAATTTTTACAAGTAATATAATAGTGAGGAAATAAGGGGGGTGGTATAAGTCGATCAACAAATTAAATTGTGAAACTTTTTCACATTATTTTAAAGCAAACTTAAAAAAAATCCTAAAATATATAAGTATTTAAAGTGGTTCTTGTTTAAAAATTAATATATTGGAGAAGTTCTTTTTTATTTTTTAAAAACCAAAAAATTTTTCCAAAAAAATGTCTTACTGCGTACCCTGTTTTTAATTAAGTATTAACTTTTAACTTATATTTAATCTCAAACGTATCGCCAAAAAACATCCCTAATAGAATCTATATAAGATACATTTAGGTGTTTAATTTAAAGAAATTAGAGCGCCTAAAAGAATAGATAACAAATTTGATGTCAACCAAATCTGATTCATTAAAAGAAAAGCTTACAGAAAATTTTTCTGAATTTTCTCAACTATCTGACTATTCTTTTATGAATTCTCTTAAAGCAGATCCTCAATCAACAAAAGATGGAAATGATCATAAGCCGCGTTCAGTATATTCAGGTCATTATGTACCAGTTGTTCCATCTGCTATTCCAGAACCAGAATATATTTCCCATAGCAACAAACTTTTTAAAGAACTAAGACTAAGCTCAGATCTTACTAAAGACGAGAATTTTTGTCGTTTTTTCTCAGGTGATATTTCTGTTGCTAATTATCCAATGATTCCTGTTGGTTGGGCAACAGGTTATGCATTATCAATTTACGGAACTGAATATACCCAACAATGTCCCTTTGGCACTGGCAATGGTTATGGCGATGGCAGAGCAATTTCTGTTTTTGAAGGTTTATTCAATGGGAAAAGAATGGAAATGCAACTTAAAGGAGGAGGTCCAACTCCCTACTGTCGTGGAGCAGATGGCAGAGCTGTCTTAAGGTCTAGCGTACGAGAATTTCTCGCGCAGGAATTAATGGATGCCTTGGGAATCCCTACCTCAAGATCTTTAACACTTTATGTCTCACGTTCAGAAATAGTTAGAAGACCGTGGTATTCCAAAGGGTCCAGATATTTTGAACCTGATGTCATGATTGATAATCAAGCGGCAATTACTACGAGAGTTGCTCCATCTTTTTTACGTGTAGGCCAGATTGAACTTTTTGCAAGACGAGTTCGTAATAATGCGCATGATGAGGCCCTCAATGAACTAAAGATGATAGTTCAACATCTAATTGATAGAAATTATAAAGATGAAATTGAATATGAGATTTCAATTGAAAGTAAAGTAATAAAACTGGCTTCTTTATACAGATCAAGACTTATATCACTTATAGCCAACTGGATGAGAGTTGGTTATTGCCAGGGTAATTTCAATAGTGATAATTGTGCTGCTGGAGGTTATACCTTGGATTATGGCCCCTTTGGATTCTGTGAATTATTTGATCCAAGATTTCAACCATGGACAGGTGGAGGTGAACATTTCTCATTTTTTAACCAACCTTCTGCAGCTGCAATCAACTTTAAAACATTCTGTTCATCTCTTAGTCCGTTACTTTCACAAAGTAAACAAGATCAAGAAAAGTTAGATCAAATCGAAAAAGAATTTTTTGAATTAATGAATAAGGAATTGATGAAAATGTGGGTAAACAAGCTTGGTTTAGAACATTACAACGAAACTCTAATAAATGAATTTTTTAATCTCATGGTCATTTCAAAAGCAGACTATACAATTTTGTTCCGTAAACTCTCTGAAATCCCTGATAACTTAGATTCTTTAAAAGACTGTTTCTATTTACCAATTAATGACGAGCTCAATAATAGGTGGGAAGTATGGCTTAAAAACTGGCAATCAGTCTTGAAGAAAGAGGGAAATATCAAAGCAAAATCGGCATCAATGAAATCCCTTAATCCAGTCTATACTTGGCGCGAATGGATGGTCGTCTCCGCATATGAAGAAGCTGAAAAGGGAAATTACAAAAAAATAAAAGAGTTACAGGATGTCTTTAGCAATCCATATGTAGAACAACCCCCAGAAATAGATCAAAAATATAATCGACTAAAGCCAAGCCAGTATTTTAACTATGGAGGAGTATCTCATTACAGTTGTTCTTCGTAAAAGGTGAATCCTAAAAATGCAGATTGAACAAATTGCAGAAAAATATTATTTATTTATGGTCGTAGGCATTCCAACTACTGATACAACTCCCACATGAAGTATGACAGGCTTCTTCCCCACATTTTTCACATAGTGGGGCCCCCCATTGTTACTCTCTATAAATGCATCACCCGCTTTAAAGAAATTAATTTCTTCGCCCCTCACATGTTTTAATCTTCCTCTGGTGACGTGAATCAACATTGGGGAAGGATGAGTATGAATTGGAGTTTTCATACCAACTGGAATCTTTACTTTTAAAAGTCTTAATTCAGGCTTACCCTCGAGATAATTAAAATTTTTACCACTAAGTCCTTTTGAACTTTGAATAATAGGTATAACTTCAATCTTTTCCTCAGCAAGAGATGGGTATGGTAAAGCTAAAGTCCCAATAAAAAGGAAAAATAATGGAATAAATTTTTTTAATTTCATTAGATATTTAAGTTTCACTAATAATAGGTTGTTTGCAAAAATAATAAACTAATTTATTTTTTATATAACTTTTCTAATTGCTTAATTTCCTCTCTTAAATCCTTACCTCTCTTATTTAATTTATTATTCTTAATAACTATTGGGATAATCCACCAAGCTTGAAGACCTAAAAAGATAAATACAAGAATCAATAATTCAAAAGTACCAGGCTGCATTTGATAAATAACCCTTATTTATTAGTAACACTATTTTAAAAGTTGATAAACATTCCTGAGATATGCAATATTTCTAGGCAGCCTCTAGTTCAATATTAAGTTCAATTCCCTTTGAAATGATTGCTTCTTTAAATTCAATAAGTTTGGAAATTATTCTTTGTTTCTCACGATCAGTTTTATGGATATCCTCTACAACTTCCTGCATTGCAAGTGTTACTTTTTGTAGTTTGATTTCTAAATCTTCCCTGTAATTCATAAGCCCAAAGAAATTATCTTTTTTATTAAAAAACAAAATAATTATTAGTAAATAAGTACATTACCCTAAAAAGATTGACAGCAAAACAAAAAGAATATAATTTATAGTACAAATGTATTAATATTAAAATAGCCTTTTAAAGTGAAAGCATGAAGCCTAATTACTTATTTGGTTGTAGCACTAGCATTCCAAACGGATGTCTACTAAATCCTGAAGGCAGCAGAATGATCTTTTTCGAAGAATGCAAAAATTCTCCTAAACCTAATTTAAAAATTCATACTCATCTTTTCTACACAAATCACCTTGGAGAACCTGGAGGGTACAAATCCTCTGAAAAACTCAACATAGATTCAGCTTGGGAAAAGTGGCACGAACTGCACCAAAATGGATGGACAGAAGTATCGCACAATTACGGATAAGTGATCCAGCCAAGAAAAAGCCTTTATTTTTTTTATGAGCTTAAGAGTTTCCTAAAACATGGAATTCGGCGTCAAAAATAAATAATCAATATTTATTGACATTTGTATATGAGGAAACATTAAATTGTCTAAAATCTCATAAGAATAAAAGGATAAAAATTAATATGCAATATTATTTAAATGATAAAAAATTAAATAAGATTGAAAAGCAAAAGGCGGAGAAAGATGGTCTGAAAATTTTTGAAGAGTTAGATGATTATGCTCTTAAAGGGTGGGAAGAGATGGATGAAGTAGATTTGCAAATGCGCTTAAAGTGGTATGGCCTTTTTTGGAGACCAAAAACTCCCGGAAGATTTATGATGAGGCTTAGAGTTCCCAATGGAATTTTAAACTCTAATCAGTTGAGAGTAATCGCGTCAATAGTTGCTAGATACGGAGAAGACGGTTCTGCAGATATAACAACTAGGCAAAATATTCAATTAAGGGGGGTTTTGATAAATGATCTACCAGATATTATTAAAAGACTAAGAGAGGTTGATATTACATCCGTTCAGTCTGGAATGGATAATCCAAGAAATGTTACTGGCAATCCACTAGCGGGAATTGATCCTGAAGAAATTATAGATACGAGAAAATATACTTCTGAATTAGAAAATTACTTAACAAATTCTGGTAATGGGAACCCCGAATTCTCGAATTTACCGAGGAAGTGGAATACTGCAGTTGCAGGAGCAAAAGATAATTTTCTTCTACATAATGATCTTATCTTTCATCCTGTTTTTAAAAATGGAATACTAGGCTTTGGTGTCTGGGTAGGAGGAATATTGTCAGCAACTTTGAATGCTTATGCTCTACCTCTAGATATCTGGGTAGAAGAAAAAGATATATGCAAAATAACTGGAATTATTTGTTCCCTTTGGCGAGATAATGGAGATAGATTTCTAAGAAATAAAGGAAGATTTAGATATTATTTGAACTCTATAGGTATCGAAAAATTTAGAGAACTTGTAGAAGAAAAATTTGGAACTTTGTCGAATGATCCAGGCTCAATTTTCAATGAAAAACAAAGAAGTTTATTTGGGATTAATAAACAAAAACAAAACAATCTTTACTTTGCTGGATTACATATTCCTGTAGGGAGGTTATGTGTAGAAGACATACAAGAAATTGCAAGACTAAGTGAAAAATATGGACAAAGTGAAGTAAGACTAACCGAAGATCAAAATCTAGTTATTGTTGGCCTGAAAGATAATATTTTAGAAGAATTTGGTGATGAAGAAATTTTTAATAAATTCAAATTAAATCCATCCCATTTTTCAGCAAGTACCGTTTCATGTACAGGGAGTAGTTATTGTAGCTTTGCTCTTGCAAATACCAAAGATATAGCAAGGAATATTTCTGAAAAATTAGATAGAGAACTTGAATTATCAGAGGAGGTTAAAATCCATTGGACAGGTTGTCCAAATAATTGTGGACAAGCTCATATGGGTGGTATTGGCATGACCGGTACAAAGGTAAAAAAAGAGGGAGGTGGAACTGAGGATGGATATAATGTCAGTATTGGAGGAAGACAAGATCACCTGCAAACCTTAGGTGAAACAGAATTTAAAAAAGTTAGTAAACATGAAATTTATAATTTAATCAAAGAAATTTTAATCAACAAGTTTAATGCAAAGTTAAAAACCTAAAAATATATTAATGAGCAAAAGTGAATCTGAAATATTAGAAGTTTTAAATGGATTAGGTTCAAAAAAATTAGATCTTGATATTCTATTTTCCTACTATTCATTGGAATTATCTTTTGAGATTCGTAAAGTTATTGCTGAAAAGATAGGTATGCAAGAAAGGGAAGGATATTTTTTACTTGAAAAGATGATAAAAAAATTTGGCCTTAAAGTTGAATTTATTGAGGCCCTAAAATTAACAAATGAAAAAAATGCAAAAGATCTTTTACTTAAAAATCTTTATCAAAATAATAAGTTAAGTATTCACATAATAAATGCTTTAGAGCCCTGGGGAGGAGAAATCGAACTTGAATTAATTAGAGAAATATTCGATATTTGCAAAATAGATTTTTGGATTGCAGGCCTTAATATTCTCCATTTCAAAGCTCATCAATTAACTGATGAAAAATTATTATATTTTATTGATCAAATAAAAATTTACGATAATTTCAAAATCAACTATAAGATAATCTCTATATTAAAAAGAAGAGAAAGCGAAATAGTTTGTAAATTGCTCTATAAATATTCTTTAAATAAAGAATTAGAAATCGCTAAATATGCAATTTTTTCTTTAGGGAGTATTTGGAATGATAATAGTTTTGAACAATTATCAAAATTGGAAAATGAAATAAAAGATCCTTCTCTACTTAAATGCATAAAAAATCAAAAAGTAATCTCAAATCAATTTCTAATAAATAAATAAATAAACTAGAGAATTATTGTTTTAACTTATCAATGAGATTTATTAAATTACAAGGTTTTGTATTTTCATTAAGTTGATAAGAAATTATATCTTGCCAACCTGTCATCACAGCATCCTTAGATCCAGGCAAAACAAATAAAAACTTACCATTTGCAGACCCCGCAATACACCTACTTTGTAAAGTACTTGTTCCTATCTTTTTAAATGATAAAAATCTAAAAGTTTCCCCAAAACCATCAATCTCTTTATCTAATAAAGGTCTAACAGCTTCAGGAGTAACGTCCCTTGCTGTAATTCCTGTACCACCTGTTGTAATAATCACATCAATATTTGGATCTGAGATCCAATCGCTTATATATTTTCTAATTAAATAAATATCATCTTTGCAAATTATCTTATTTAAGATATTGTGTCCTGACTTCTCAGCCTCTTGAAGTAGATAATTTCCACTCTCATCATTTTTTGTGTTACGAGTATCAGAAACAGTAAGCAAAGCTATAGAAACCACTTAAAATTAAACCATTAGTTACTAGATCACTATAGATGGAAAGTGAAAAATCTAACAAAATTAAGGTGGTTTTATTATCTAGTATCGCTGAAGATCTAGGATGGAATGAAAAATTTCTTACAATTGAAGGCTCTCAAATGAAGGTCTTTTCTCTATGGAAATTAATTAATTCTAATTTACCTCAAGATAATATTATCGTTTCTATTAATCAAGAAATTACAGATATGGATGCGAAGATTAATCCAGATGATGAGGTGGCATTTATGCCAATATTTACCGGTGGATAATTTAAGAATACAATTTAAAATCCTAGAAGAAACTTTTAATCCTTATAAAGAATTCGAACTTTGGGAGAAGGTCAATAAGAATTCAGCAAACTCACTTTTTATTGGAAGAGTAAGGCCTTTTGATCAATTTGGAAATGATTTAAAGAAACTAGAAATTGTTCATTATAAAGGAATGACCGAAAATTATATTAAAAGATATTTAATGAAAATTTCTAAAAAACAGGATGATTTATGTATTTTTCTCTTACACAGGATAGGTTTCATTTACCCTAACGAGCCTATTATTTTAATAGCAGTAAGTGCAAATCATAGAGGCATTGCAAATAAATATCTCCAAGAAATACTTGAATTTACAAAATACAAAGTTCCTTTTTGGAAAAAAGAATGGACTTTCAAAGGATCCTCATGGGTAAGAAGGAATACTGAATTAGGCTTTGAACTATAAAAAATTATTTTTTAAAAGTTGTGCCCATAATAAATTTCCTTTTTGACAAAAATCAATTTCAGAAGGTATTTCTATTAATAAATCTGAATTAGATATTGAACTAATCTTTGATGAGGATTGTTCTTTAGAAATATCTGCAATTAATTCACCTTCTTCATTAACGATAAGTTTTCCTCTAAGCAATTCAGGTCTCCCTTTTCTTCTTTTCAAATCAGAATTCAGCTTAACCTTAATCCTAAGAGGGAATTCAATATTAGTAATTCCTTCAAGTTTCTGAAGTGCGGGCCAAACAAGTTGGATAAAAGTAATAGCTGCTGAAACGGGATTCCCAGGCAATCCAAAATAAGGAATTTTTTTGTTTATCAATCCAAAAGCAAAGGGTTTTCCTGGCTTTAAAAATAGTTTCCAAAATTTAATCTCTCCTATCTCGTTAATAATATCTTTTAAAAAATCTTTTTTACCCACTGATATCCCACCAACTGAAATAACCACATCATTAAATTCAGAAATATTTCTAAGAGAATTTTTTATATTTTGATAATTATCTTTTTCTATATGAATTTCATTAATTTCAAATCCAAGATTTTTTGCAATTGATTTTATCAAAATACTATTACTTTCCCATATTTCTCCTTTCTTTCTTGCAGTCCCTGATTTGATAAGTTCATCTCCAGTAATTAGTAAACCTAGTTTAGAAATTTTACTAACTTTTATAGTTTTTATCCCACAACTTGCTAATTTACTTAAAATCCCAGGTGTAATCTTTACCCCCTTCTTGATTAATATTTCACCTTTAAATACTTGATCATTTTTTTCTCTAATCCAAGAGTTATTAGATGATGTTTCTTTTTTAATAATATACTCATTTCCTTTTAAAAATTCTAAAGAAACTTGTTCTTGAGGTATCACAGAAAAACAATTATCTGGCACAAATGAACCTGTGCTAATAGTTACAGCTTCACCTTTTTTAAGAAGATCATTAAATGGCTTTCCGGGAAAAGACTCTCCGATAATTTTCCATTTATTCCCTTTAGTTGATTCTCCTAACGCATATCCATCCATAACTGATGATCTATAACCTGGCATATCTTCCTCAGATAATATTTCCTCCATAGAAACTTTTCCGAGTGCTTCGTCTAAATTGATCACTTCCTTATGTAAAATTTCATTATTCACTATTAAAGTATCCATCTCTTCCAAGATTTTTTTAATAGCATCGTTTAAATAAAGACCCTGATTATTGATATCAATTCCCATTATTGTGAGTACTTATCTTCTTTTTAATATTCCATTTTTACCACCTTTTTTTTCTAAAAGGCGAATATTATCAATAGTCATAAAAGGATCTAAAGCTTTGAGCATGTCATATAGAGTGAGAAGACCAATTGAAACTGATGTAAGAGCCTCCATCTCAACACCTGTTTTAGAATGAGATTTGCAAAAAGCAATAATTTTAATTGCTTTCATTGATTCACAAATTTCAAAATCAATTGTGATTTTATTCAATGATAAATTATGACAGAGAGGAATAAGTTCTGAGGTTTTTTTTGCACCATTTATTGCAGAAA
>QCRH01000037.1 GCA_003211955.1 Prochlorococcus sp. AG-459-O09
ATATTGAAAAGGATTATTTTAATGTGAAAACTGAAAATAGTAATTATAAAGAATTAATCTTAAAACTTAAAGAAATAAAATCAACTATTGCTCTATTGGAAAAAACATTATTTAAATAAATTTTATATTTTTGATAAAAACAAGTCCCAATAAAAACCTTTTTTCACTAAACAGACAACCTTTAGTCTTACTTATTTTTTCTTCTGTTTCCTTTTTATTAATACTATTTAGGTTAATTTTTTTACAACTTTTAAATTATGAATCTTTTAAGAAGATGTCAGATGAGAATAGGATCAGACTTATTGCTTCACAGCCAATACGCGGAAGAATACTTGATACAAATGGTTATGTTTTAGCAGATAGTAGAGTTAAATATTCTTTAATAATAAAGCCTCAATCTGTTAATAAAAGCAATTGGGAAAAGCATAAATCAAGTATTTCTAACTTGTTAAATATTGATAGTAATGTAATTCAAAAAAAATACTCTGATGGTCTTAAAAATCAGAAACTTTCAGCAATTATTCTTGAGGATTTAAATGTGGATCAATTAATAAAATTTAAGGAGAATGAAGGTAATTTAATTAGTTTTGAAATAGCTACCAAATTAATTAGAAATTATCCTTATAAATCCCTTGCTTCCCATGTAATTGGGTATACTCAGCCAATTACTGAATTAGAATATAAATTCTTATCTAACAATGGTTATAAATTAAATGACTTAATTGGTAGAACTGGAATTGAATATGTTTACGAAGATTATATAAGAGGTGAATGGGGTGGAGAAATGGTTGAAGTTAATTCATTAGGAAAATTTCAAAGATCATTGGGTATAAAACCTCCAGTACAAGGTAATGATATTGAACTTACAATCGACCTTAATCTCCAATTAGTTGCTGAGGAAGTTCTTAAAGATAAAAAAGCTGGAGCCATAATAGTAATGGATCCAAGAGATGGTGCTATAAGAGCAATGACAAGTAAACCTACATTTGATTTAAATTTTTTCTCAAAGGATTTTAAACCTGAGGAAGAATATAATAAACTTTTTAATTCTCCTGAAAAACCCTTATTTAATAGAGCATTAAATGCCTACGATCCAGGAAGCGTTTGGAAAATTGTAACGGCTTTAGCTGGCTTGGAAAGTGGAAAATTCCCCAGAGAAACCATGTTAGATACGAAACCATGTATAACTTATGGGAGCCAATGTTTTAGAGAGCATAATGATTTAGGCTTTGGGGTAATAGGTTATGAAGATGCTTTAAGAGTTTCTAGTAATACATTTTTTTATCAAGTAGGTTATGGAGTAGGAGTTGATGAAATTCATAAGGTCTCACGAAAGCTTGGTTTTAATTCTTTATCTGGAATTGAAATTTCTGAACAAGAAAATATAGGATTAGTAGCGAGTAGTGAATGGGCTAAAGAAGGCAGAGGATGGGGGCAGCCAGGAAGAACCCCTTGGGTTCCAGAAGATATTGCGAGTATGTCTATTGGACAATTTGTTGTACAAGTTACTCCTATTCAAATAGCTAGAGCATATGCTGCAATTGCAAATGGAGGTTATCTAGTTACTCCCTATTTAGTTAAAAAAGATGAAGAAAATCTTTTAGATAAAAAACGTATTCAAATTGATATCGATCCACAAAATATTCAGTTGATAAAAAGTGGTCTCAGGAAAGTAGTAGAGTCTGGCACAGGAGTATCAATTAATTATGGAGTTTCAAATTTACCTCCAGTTTCAGGCAAAACTGGAACTGCTGAAGATGGTGAAGGTGGATTAGATCACGCTTGGTTCGTTTGCTTTACTCCTTCTGAAAAAAGCGAATTACTTGTAGTTGCTTTTGCACAAAATACTCCTGGTGGGGGATCTGTTCAAGCACTGCCTATGGCTAGAGAAATTTTGAAAGTTTGGAATGAAAAAGGATGATATTTTATTAGGTTTAAAATGTTTATGTTTTTAATTTTTTCATTTGTAAAAGTCTTTGAATTATATCTTCAATAGTTTTTGTATCTATAGGTTTACTATATGAAGACAAAAGTTGTCTCCCTAATACTTGACTTCCTAGATGCACTAATTGGATGCGTAATGAGGTCAGCAGTTCTAATCCAATGCCACCAGAGAATGTTGCAATTGCAATCGGTTGACCATTAAATAAATTCCTAAAGTCATCTCCCGAAATAGAGAGCCATGCTATGAAGTTGGAGAGAATGGGAGGTATAGATCCATTATATTCAGGCGCACAAATCACCCACCTTTCAATCTTGAAAAGCTTTTTTTTTAATTCTTTTATTGCATTTGGAATGTTTTCTTTACTGTGAATTCTTGGATTAAATAATGGAATATCAAGAGTGGTAAGATCTAAAATTTCAGAACTTATTTTAAGTTCAATACTTTTTTTAAGAAATTTTTCAGAAAGTTCTAGATTTTTACCACAACTAGCCGTAATGATTATTAGATCTTTTGTTTCAGTCATAAATTAGATAAATTAATTTAATAGTTAGCGCCTGTTTTGCGGTGATGAACTGCCGTTAGACTATCGGATTTTAGTATATTACCGTGTAGTACTTCGGCGTAAATTACCCAATGATCTCCACATTCCATTCTCTCTTTTACAGAAGCATCTAGCCATGCGAGCGATTCAGGAATGATTATCTGTTCATTAGGAGTTAATTCAATATTTATTCCTTCAAATCTATCTTCTCCAGGTGCGAAGGGCTTTGTGAATTTTTTCAAAGGTTCTTTAAAATCTTTTTCACTAAGAATATTTAATGCGAATAAATCTCCTAATTGCAGAAGAGACTCCACCGATCTATCTTTTGCTACTGCAATACTTAACCCGGGTGGAGAAAAACTTGCTTGACTAACCCAAGATGCAAGCATAGCTCCTTTAATATTATTCTCATCTTTGCCTTTAGAGGCTGTCAGGACGCAAAGTGAACCAATTACTCTTCCAAGAGCTTGTAGCTTTGGATCCGTTTTGCTTGTAATCATTCCAGTATCTGATTTTCTGGGTTTTTTCTTGGCTTTTTTTATAATTTTTCTTCCAAAATGGGTTCCTATTTCTTCTAACTCTTTAATCTTTGGTTTACTTGGACTGAATTTAATCCTTATAGGGTCAAAACTAAACTTAAAACCTCCATCTTTTAATTTTGTTTCAAGTAAATCTATAGCTTCGCCACTCCAGCCAAAACTGCCGAAAATTCCTACTGGCTTATCTCTATTACCCTCTGCTAACAATGTTCCTAGTGCACTAACTATTGGAGTTGGGGCATGACCACCCAATGTGGGTGAGCCAATTAAGTATCCATCAGCATTTTGAATAGATTTTACAAGTACATCATTAGGTGTAAATTCACAATTAATACTTTCAACTTCTACAGAGGTTCTATTTATCCCTTTAGCCAATGCATCACCTATTGAAGCTGTATTTCCATATGCACTTGCATATATCAGAGCGATCTTAGGATTATTTGTTGCGAGATTCTCTCCCCATCTAATATAGTCATTTAAAAAGCTTTTTAAGCTATATTCGATCGCGGGACCATGTAATGGTGCAATAGTTTTAATGTCATAATCTGCAATTTTTTCAGTTATTGATACTACTTGATTAGACATTGGTGCCATCAAGCAATCATAAAAATGTTTCCTATCAATTTCTGTACTAACTCGATTTGTTTCAGACCAATATTCAGATGCAATGTGTGCAGAGAAAATTTTTTCACTAAGAAGTATTTCTTGATTACGTTCATAAATTATCAAGCCACCAGGCCAACGTGCTGTTGGAATAGGAACTAACTCTAGTGAAATGTTATCTAATTCTAAATTAAGTTCTTTTTTGATTATGTTTATTTCAGGTAATTGAATTTCAACAAAGTTTTCTAAGGTAGGATTTCTGTGATTCCAAAGTTCGCTAATAAGTTTATAACCTGGATTAGAGCAAATAATAGTTGTGTTTTGAAATTGGGTACTTATATGTTTTAAAGTTTCAATAATTTGGGGATTAATATGACCAGAAATGAAGTTGATTTTATCTAATTTAAATTGATCGCAAAACTTATAAATTACTTTATTAACTGAATTTAAATATTGTTTTTCAGGTGGATGAATAATAAAAAGTTCCTCATGACTTCTAATGAAAAAAGTATTAAAAGAGGTTCCTTTTTCAAGATTAAATTCAAGTTCAAATCTTTCTTTATTTTGGTCTAAGAATCTTACACAATAAAAATTTTCGGTAATTTCAAATTTTGAGAAGTTTTGATTTTCTGCAATTAAGCTTATATTAATATCTGACATTTTAAAGACTTATTTTCTAATAGTGATTAGCGACTTTTCTGTGATGAACTGCTGTCTTGCATGATAAGTCAGAAACATTACCATTTTCAACAATTCCGTAAATTATCCAATGGTCTGGAGTCTCCAGTCTGGAACTGACTTTACAATCTAAAAAGGCGAGTGAATCTGAGAGAACTGGTCCTCCTTCAGCGATGTTGCTAATTACATCTACATCTGCAAATCTATCAGCTCCAGGGGCAAATCTTTTTAAAAAATGTCTGAACATTTTTTGATAGTTGTCCTCTCTCAAGATATTCACAACAAAACCTTTGCCAACTTGCATATATGATTCAATAGCTCTATCTTTTGCTACTGCAACTGTAATACCTGGTGGAGAAAAGCTTGCTTGACTAACCCAACTTGCGACCATTGCACTTTGTCTAAATGACGAACCTTCCCCTTGGCTCGCTGTAACTACATATAATCCTCCACTTAATCTACCTAACGCTTTATCTAAATTTGAATCAAGGCTCTTCATAGAAGCAATATTTTTCTTTTTATTGATCAATTGACCCAAGTCAGTTCCAGCTTCTTCGAATTGTTGATAAACAATGGGATCTGGAATATTTTTAACTCTTAAAGGGGAGAAAGCTTCTTTTTGACCAAGTTCTCTTAATTTATTTGCTAAGGAATCTATTGGTTCATCATTGCCACCAAATGAATCATAGACAGCAGTAAATTGTTTAGGTTTTAATGCTGCAAATAAAGTACCGAGAGATTCTTTTAATTCATTATCTGAGTCTACTGGCCATGTAGGAATGACTACTGCTTTTGATTCGGAAATTAAACTTGTTAATTCTTGCGGGTCAGAAGATCTTAAATCAATTAACTGAACCTGTGCATCCGCTTTACTTATTCCATGAGATATCGCCTGACTTAATCGATCACAATAACCATAGTCGCTTATGTAGCAGACTGACACAAAATCATTACCTTTGCTTTTATTGCTACTCCATTCTAGATATTTCCCTTTCCAAAAATTGACCTGATTATGTAGCAAAGGCCCATGACCAACAGCTATTGTTTTTAATTCAGGTAGCTTATCTATTCTTTTAATTGCCTGCAGAACGCTTCTAGCGTTTGGACCCATAAGGCAATCGTAATAAAACCGGAAATCTTCGTATATTTCTTTTTGATCAGTGTCAAAAAATTCGTCAGAACAATAATGGAGTCCAAATGCATCGCATGTATAGAGAACATGTGTGCTGTGATCATATGAAAATATCGTATCTGGCCAATGTAAATTTGGTGCACTTATGAATTCAATATTATGTTCTAAACCACTAATAGGATTAGTTCCGAGATTTAAAAACTCTCCACTCTTAACCTCTAGACGCTTAAACGGAATATGTATTTGGTCTTCAATAAATTTAAGGGCTAATTTTGATCCAACTACTGTGATATTTTGGTTTAATTCTAAAAGATTACTTATTAAACCAGAATGATCAGGTTCTGTATGGCTTGTAATTAAGTAATCAACTGCTTGTGGATTTATTTTTTTCAGTAATTCTTCAAACCATAATTCTTTGAACTTTGCGTGACTAGTATCAATAATTGCTAGTTTCTCGCCTTTAATAATAAAACTATTGTAAGTAGTTCCATTTCTTAAACCAAATTCAATATCAAATCTACTGCGATCCCAATCCAAAGATCTTATGGCATAAGAATCATCAGCAAAGTTTTGAGATTGAACCGTCAACTTGTTATTAGTTTGTGCCAATTTAGAATTACTTGTATGGGCAGAGGCTATCATAGAATAATTAGCTTTATAAATTAACTTTAGTTATATAGAATATAAATTCGCGTGATTATTTTTGCGAAATAACCGAAATTACGCTTTTCTTTAATTTTTAATCTTCTTATTCTGGATAAATGACATCTCAACTAATTAAAAAGATAGTTACTGGAGATGAAATAAGAAATGCTTTTTTAAAATTTTACAGTGAAAAATTACATAAAATCATTCCAAGTGCATCTTTGATTCCAGATGACCCTACGGTTATGCTCACAATTGCTGGAATGCTACCTTTTAAATCAGTTTTTTTAGGTTTAAAAGAAAGACCATCAAAAAGGGCTACATCTAGCCAAAAGTGCATTAGAACAAACGATATAGAAAACGTTGGAGTTACAGCTAGACATCACACTTTTTTTGAAATGCTTGGTAATTTCTCTTTTGGAGATTATTTTAAACGAGAGGCTATTCAATGGGCTTGGGAATTAGTTACTAATATTTATCAACTTTCTGTTGAAAATATAATTGTGAGTGTTTTTCACGAAGACAAAGAGTCTGCAAAAATTTGGAGAGATGAAATTGGTATTCATCCAGATAGGATAGTGAAACTAGGTGAGGAAGATAATTTTTGGTCATCTGGCAAAACAGGTCCATGTGGACCTTGTTCAGAACTTTATTATGATTTTCATCCTGAAAAGGGTCTGCAGAATATTGATTTAGAAGATGGGGATCGTTTTATTGAATTTTATAATCTTGTTTTTATGCAATATAATCGTGACCCTAATGGAAAATTGACAGATTTAAAATTTAAAAATATTGATACAGGAATGGGTCTTGAAAGGATGGCTCAAATACTACAAAAAAAGCAAAATAATTATGAGACAGATTTAATTTTTCCTATTATTCAAAAAATTTGTGAGATTGCAAATATTGATTATTTTTCTTCTGATGATAAAAACAAAATTTCTTTAAAAATCATTGGTGATCATACAAGAGCTGTTATTCATTTAATTTCTGATGGAGTAGCAGCAAGTAATCTCGGCAGGGGATATATATTAAGAAGGCTTATTAGAAGAATGGTCAGACATGGCAGATTATTAGGTATAACAAATGAATTTTTACCTCATATTGCTACTGTCGGAATCAATTTAATGCAAAATAATTATCCTGATTTAAAAAATAATAATAATTTTATTTTGAATGAGATAAAAATTGAAGAAATAAGATTTAGGGAAACTCTTGAAAGAGGAGAGAAATTGCTAGATGAGTTAATTTCTTCAGGGCAGAAATTAATTTCTGGTTTTAAAGCTTTTGAACTTTATGATACTTATGGATTTCCTTTAGAACTTACTGTAGAAATTGCTGAAGAAAATAGTATCAGTGTAGATGTAGAGGGTTTTGAAGAAGAAATGAATGCACAAAAAGAGAGAGCTAAAGCTGCTTCAAGTAATATTGATTTGACATTAGAGGGATCGTTAGAGCGAGAAATAGATCTTTTTAACAAAACTGTTTTTAATGGTTATGATTCACTCCTTTCTGAAGCTGAAATAAAGGGTATATTCTTCGATTCAACATTAGTTAAGCAAGCAAGTGAAGGTCAGAAAGTTTTAATTGTTCTTGATCAGACAACTTTTTATGGAGAATCTGGCGGGCAAGTTGGTGATATTGGAACGATATTTTCAAAAGATGTAGAGGTCTTGGTTGATAATGTTATGCGAAAGAAAAATGTTTTTTTACATTATGGAACGATCAAAAAAGGAACATTAACTATTGGACAAAAAGTTAAGACTAATGTTAGCACCTCTAATAGAGCTAAGGCTGCTGCAAATCATACAGCTACTCATTTATTACAATCTGCACTTAAATCAGTTGTTAATGAAAGTGTTGGACAAAAAGGTTCATTAGTAGCCTTTAATAAATTACGATTTGACTTTAATTCCTCTAATCCTATTTCTAAAGATCAAATTTCTAAGATTGAGACTTTAGTTAACTCTTGGATTATGGAAAATCATGCTTTAGAAATAAAAAATATGTCTAAGAGTGATGCTCTTAAAAAGGGTGCAGTCGCCATGTTTGGAGAAAAATATGATGATGAAGTGCGCGTTGTTAATGTACCAGGAGTTTCCATGGAACTTTGTGGTGGCACACATGTTAAAACCACATCCGAATTAGGTTCTTTCAAAATAATTAGTGAGGAAGGAATCTCAGCTGGAGTCAGAAGAATCGAAGCATTATCAGGTCAATCAGCTTTAGACTATTTCAGTGATAGAAATGCTTTAGTAAATCAACTAAGTGATTTGTTAAAAGCAAATCCTAATCAACTTTTTGAAAGGGTTAATAATTTGCAAGCAGAGCTTATTAATAAAAATAAAGAGATACAAAAAATGAAAGATGAAATTGCATATTTTAAATACTCTTCTATAAAATCATCCGCAGAAATAGTAAATTCTTTTTCAATTTTAGTACATCAGATTGATGGCTTAGATGGGAATTCTTTGCAATCTGCAGCACTTAATTTAACTTCTCATTTGGGAAATAAAGCAATAGTGATTATTGGGGGAATACCAAATCCAGAAAATAGAAAGTTGTTATTTGTAGTTTCTTTAGGTGATGATGCAGAAAAAATAGGATTGCATGCAGGTAAATTAATTAATGAGATTGCAAGAATTTGTTCGGGAGGTGGAGGAGGAAAGGCTAACTTTGCTCAAGCAGGTGCTAAAGATATTGATAAGTTAAGTGATGCTCTAGATTATGCTAAAAATTATTTGCAAAAAATATTATATAGTCATTCTGATAAATAACTACTTTTTCTGAGACTAATTTCGATTTGATCCATTAATTTCCTTGCTTCTTCAATAGTTAATTTTTTTTGATCAATTGCTGATTCAGTATTAATTCTTATAGATTCAACCAAAGAAGCTGAACTGTAATCTAATAATTGTAAGATTTCAGATTTACTGTCCTCTTTAATAATATTTTTGACCTTATATGAATCATCTTGATTTATGTCTATATGAACAACGTTTGTACTGCCAAATAAATTATGCAAGTTTCCTAATGCTTCTTGATAGGCTCCAGTCATAAAAATTCCAATTAGATAATCTTTATCTTCCTCTGGCTTATGTAAATTTAGTAATGATTTAATTTTTCCATCATCAATAAAATTATTTAGTTTCCCATCTGAATCACAAGTTAAATCTGCAAAGTTGCCTTTGCAGAACGGCTCCTCTAAGTGCCTATGTATTGGTACTATTGGAAAAATCTGATTTATTGCCCAGCTATCGGGAATAGATTTAAAGATAGATAAATTTGCATAATAAGTTGATGCAAGAGTTTCTGTAATTTCAGATAAATCAGGGTGATTGATTTCATCATTATTCAGGTTATTAGAAATTTCTTTTGCGCAAGCCCAAGTAAGTTCTTCGGCATAAGCTCTTTCTGCCAAATTTAAAAATCCT
>QCRH01000038.1 GCA_003211955.1 Prochlorococcus sp. AG-459-O09
ATGACTAATTTAGGCATTGAAGAGGCTCCAAAAATCGCATTAATATTCATTGGTACCGTTTACTTTAATGTTTTGATGGTTATGGATTCAGTTAAATTTGTACCCAAAGAACTCATTGAAACAACGCTTACTTTAGGAGGTAATACAAAAGATTTATTGATCAGAGTAATAGGCAGATATTCATTGCCAAGTATTATTGATACTTTAAGAATTAATATTGCAACTTCATGGAATTTAGTCATTGTTGCAGAGTTAATTGCAGCAGAAGTTGGTTTAGGTAAAAGGATTCAACTGGCTCAAAGATTTTTTCGCACAGATCAAATATTTGCAGAATTAATAGTTCTTGGATTAATAGGATTTGCTTTGGATATGAGTTTTAGATTTCTACTTAGACGTACATGTAAATGGGCTGTTTAAATGAAATTAGATGTAAATAATATTTCAAAATATTTTGGGGAAGGTTCAAATAGAAAAAAGGCAATTGAGGGAATAAGCTTTTCAATAAGTTCTGGCGAATTTAAAACTCTTGTTGGGAGCTCTGGATCAGGTAAAAGTACTATATTGAGGATTATAGCTGGGCTTGAGAGTCCATCTAAAGGGAACGTAAAAGTAGATGGAAAAATAGTTAGTGCCCCCGGATTGGATAGAGGAATGGTTTTTCAGAAATATAGTCTTTTCCCTTGGCTCACTGCATCTGAGAATATTGCATTTGGAATGAATTTAAATTCTTACAAGTTGAAAGAAATAAAATATAGGACATCTTATTTATTAGAAGTTGTAGGTCTTCAGGATTCGGGAAATAAGTATCCAAAAGAATTATCTGGAGGAATGCAACAAAGGATTGCAATTGCAAGAGCTCTAGCGACTAACCCTAAAATTCTACTTTTAGATGAACCTTTTGGAGCCTTGGACTTACAGATAAGAGAATCTATGCAGAAATTTCTCTATGAATTATGGGAAAAAACTTCATTGACAGTTTTACTTATAACCCATGATATTGAAGAAGCATTAGCCCTCTCTCAGCAAATATGTATTTTGGCTCCTAATCCTGGAAGAATCATAAAAGAAGTTAGGGTAGATCTACAAAAAGGAGATTTAGATAAATTGAAACTTGATTCGGATTTTGCAAAATTAAGATATGAGTTATCTGATTTTTTAAGAGGTCTCCAAAAAAAATAAATAATGTCAACTAGTTTTTTGCCTACTTGGCTTTATAACGACCAAAAAATTTTTGAACTTGAATTAGATTACTATTCAAAAAATTATTGGCACCCATTGATTTTCATAGGAGAAATCAAACCCGGCGAAATATTGGAAAAAAAATTCTTTAATCAATTATTATTAATCTCGCGTTCAGAAAATAATTTAATAACTGTTTTTAAAAATAGATGCCCTCATCGTGGGTCAAAATTGTGTTTGCCAAAAACAAAATTAAATCCTTCAAAAAGTATTTTTTGTCCTTACCATGGCTGGACTTTTGATAGTTTTGGCAAACTTAAAACCTTGCCATTAAAGTACGATTTTGAAACAAAAATCGAAACAGAGGATTATTTTTTAGAGAAAGTTAACTCTTTAATAAATGGACCTTTAATTTGGATTAATTTCAGCAAAAAACCAATATCTATAGATGATCAAATTGAGCTTGTTTGGAGAAAATGTAATGATGAATGGGATATGAATTACAGCATTTTTTCTGAATTTTCCGATACCTTAAATTGCAATTGGAAAATTGCTCATGACAATACACTGGATGATTATCATGTGGCAATAGCTCATAAAGATACCCTACATAAAGAACAAGGTCCAATTAAAAACTACAGGTATTTCTTCAGTGAATTCTGTAATGTACTTGTTACCCCTCTTAGGAGTAAAGGAAATCTATATACCTTTGGATTACTCCCATGGACCCATCTAATAATCTGGCCTGGTAAAGGGATTGTTTTAATAAATTATCTTCCTAAAAATATTAATCAGTGTAATATTGAAATTAAATTAGCTTCTTCTTCTTTATGTGAAAATGATTTAGAAAATTGGAAAAAAAGTATATTGGAATTTCTTGGGGAAGATAAATTTATTGTCGAATCAGTTCATAAGTCTTATCTGGAAAATTTTAAACTTGGTCCGCCTAATAGACTTGAACAAAGGATTATACACTGGCAAAATATTTATAAAGAGTTTCTAAATGCATCGGGTATTTCTTTCTAATATAATTCCTATTTATTGCAGTGATATTATTAATTTAATTAAATTTTTAATTTGGTAGGTATTTAACTATATATTTAATAGGCTTTATTGATAATGTAGTTAAGTAAAAAAGTTGATTATGAAAAATTTTATACTAATAATAGTCTCATTATCTTTCATATCTTCTTGCAGTAATGACAAAGATTTTTTTCTCACGGAGGGGAACGCTTTGTTAAGTTGCGGAGGTAAATCTCGTATCATCGAAAATGATAAAGAAGAGATAATAAATACTGAAGTCAAGGATTTAAGGGATGGAATTGGTAAATACGTAGAATTTACAGTTGTTGAGACTGATAAAAAAGGAGGCAAATATAGGATTATTAATTGTTTCCCAAGTGAAGAACCACAAGATTCAATAATAAAAACTGTGAAAACAAATTATAAATTAAGTAATTAAAAGTTAATTAAAAATAATTAGCTTACTTTTAATCTGAGATTTTTGATGATTTGATTATTTCCCATGCTTCTGATGCGGTGTCTGCATATTGGAAAAGATTTAGGTGTTCATCTTCAATTAATCCAAGATCAGCTAAATATTCAAAGTTAATTATCTTATTCCAATACTCTCTACCAAAAAGTATAATTGGTATTTTAGTTTTCATTCCTGTTTGACAAAGTGTCAATAGTTCAAATAATTCATCTAGTGTTCCAAAACCTCCAGGAAAAAATACAGCTGCCACTGATCGCATGACAAAATGGATCTTTCTTAATGCAAAATAATTAAACTTAAAGCAAAGACCTGGTGTTATAAAAGAATTAGGGATTTGCTCATTAGGAAGACTGATATTTAACCCTATAGATTTACAATTTGCTTCAAATGCACCTCTATTAGCTGCTTCCATAATTCCGGGCCCCCCACCTGTCACAATCACGTGAGAATTACAGTTTTTATTTTGATTACTAATTGAAGCAAGTTTAGAAAACTCCCTTGCGGATTGATAGTAATGACTCATTAGATGCAAATTTTCTAATCTATTTAAATTTCGTTTTAGAAGTATCGATTTATGATTTTTTTTAATTAACTCTTCTATATTTTCAATTCTCTTTTTTATATTTGATTCTTCTGTAATGCTTGCTCCTCCAAAAATAATTATGGTTGAAAGAATTTTATTTTCTTCAAGGATTAAATCTGGTTTAGTAATTTCGAGAAGCATTCTAACTCCACGCATTTCATTTCGACTAAGTAGAGCAATATCTTCGTGAGCTAATTTATAAGTATCAGAATTAATAATTAAATTCAGGTTTTTAAAATTATTTTTAGGGGATATATGTTTTTTCATTTCAAACAAGAGTTTTAACTTTTCTTTCTAGAGGATTAAAATAGATTCTTTTGATTTTGTTATTTTCGTAAATCCAATAAACAGGCGGACTTTTTCTTGCCTTAATTAAATTAATTTTGTCTAACTTTTGAGGAGTAAATTCTTTAGAAGGATCAAAAAATTTATCTCTTTTGGGTTGGTTTAAAACAATACTACCTTCTTTCCCTGAGATAGATCTGTGATAAGTTCCTACAGGAATTTCTAATGCTCCCATAGATCTATTTAAATAAATCACATGATGAGGTTCATCCCAGTAAGGATTTATTAAAACAAATATCCTTTCTCCAGTGATAACTAAATTGTGGTCAATTTGATGATTGTGAACGTAATATTGCTCATCTTTAAAATCATCTGGAGGAGATATAGCTTCTCCAGAATGGATCACAACATCAGAACCATTAGAAGTATCTATGCCTGCATCGAAGAATGTGACTTTTGGAGTCTCTCTAAAAACATTTATTGGGAAGAATCTTAATTCCATAGTGCTAACTCCCTTTTAGAAAATTTATAAATACTAATAAAAATTTATTTACTTTTAAAAAAACAGCTATTTTTAGATTTTTAATTGCAACAAACCAAGCAATCTTCTTGATTTGGATAATCTATACATTCTTTATTTAAAGTTTCTTCTAAAAAATTTACTTTTTTAACATAATCAAGATCTTTTAATTTTTTGTTTGGAACCGTGAACTGAGTTTGTAGTTTCATTTTCTATTCTCCTAATTAATACTGTTTTTTGAATCCATTCCAAGTTTGAGAAAACCTTAATCCCAGATAAGAAATTAAAATTGTCCAAAATAAAATTTCAATGCCTAAATTAGTCATTTGCTTGGCCTCCTTTCTATCTGATTATTCTTTAGTACGGGTATTATGTAAAAATCAAGCGTAAGAATACCTAAAAGTTAAAGTTTTTAATCACAAAAAATCTTGCAATGGTTGTTACTCGGATGTTCTGTACATTCATTATTCCAATAAGCTTCAATTTTTTTGAGCTTATTATCAAATGAAAGGTCTTTTTTATCCAAATTAATTTCTTGGATAGTAAATGTGTCATTTAGTGCCATAAGACTTACCCCTTTACTACAACTATGTTCTAATTCATTTGAATAGTATATTTCAAGTTTTATGTGTGCGGTTAGAGGAACAAAATTATACGGATTAAGGATCAAAAAAAAATCTCAAATTATGAATAATTGCAAGGAAAATATCTTCAAAAAATTTATTCCAGCTTTAAAAAAATTTGTATAAAGTTTGCTTGAAATTTTATTCTCTTGATACCTTCTTAGGTTTGCTAGTATCAATCACTCATCTAATCTATCTGCATATTCTCTTAAAATCTCAGCCATCTTTTGATGTGGAATTTCTTTCGATATTCTCTACAAAAATCAAAAAATTTATCTAATAAATCTTTATTGGAAAAGATATAAAAATTAGCGTCTCATTTTAAAAGTAAAGTATGCAAACCCACCAAGCAATAAAAGACTAACAACCCCATAAGTAATCGCTATGCCGTAGATGTAAGTCATTTATTTATAAAGACATAAGCAGAATATAAATAAACTAAGAAAACTCCAATAGCTACGGAACTTCCATAAATAAGAAAGTTCCAAAATCTATATAATTTAGGTTTTTTAAATTCTTTTTCTTCTTCTTTAGTAATCATTTATTTTCTTTTTCTTTTCTGGCAGCATTACCTTTTGCTCTTAATACCAAAGTTATCGTAAGGGCAGCGCTTAATATCACAGCATCAATTAATAGGTGAGGGGAAATATTCATCAGCTGAAAAGAGAAATAAGAAGAGTCATTATCTTTTCAGCAATAAATCTATTAAACATTAAAAAAGAGGGGTTTATCCCTCTAAGTTTAGATCGACTGTCAATCACAGTCTATTTTAGCTTTTTAGCTTCTCTAAAAAACAGTATTTTATTTAGCCAGAGCAAGAGAAGGCACCTGCAAGAATATTTTTAAAAATTGGTGCTTGACCTAAGGCATACAAAAAGAAAGTTGATGATGCGAGAGTAATAGCTATTTTAGAAGCCCTGTTAACTTTCAAATTTGAGACTTTTGCAAATGCAGAGTTCATTTTTTCTTTAATTTACTGATCTTATAATAGCTGCAAAAATTAAATATTCAGCATCAATATTTACCAAAGAATAATTTTATTGCTCCTTTTTCTCAGCTTGCATTTTTACTAGCTCAAATTCTTTTTTAGAAACTATTCTGATTTTGTATGCTGGATATCTTGTCTTCCACCATTTATTGATCGAAATAGCTACTCCTTCTAAATTTTGGGTACAAATATTGACCCATAGAGTTTTAGTTTCAATTTCTTTGTAGAATTCCCAACTTGTAGGTGAAGCCATTAAAAATCGCAAATGAAAAATTTCAATAAATTATGGGAAATGGTCCATAAGCTAAAACTTTTGTTTTTTTAATAAGAGGATTTAGTTGAAGATATAGAGTTTTCATTAAGTGGTAATAAAAACTTTAAACAAAAGATTTACATCACTTTCGCCCTCTAGGAAAGTATTACTTTAATTTTATAACGAGTTTCAATTAAAAAATATCTCCGCAAAAAAGGGGCCAAAAATTGACCCCTCTTGGTGAAACTCTTCCAAAGAAACACCATTAAAATCTTACTCTGAAAGTTGCAAAGTTAAACAAATTAACAAAATCAAGATTTACAATTTATGCGGCCTTTTTAAAAGGGTTCATATTCCTTAAAAAGTTATTACTTTTGCGGGTACTCATTTTTCTATATCTTTGATTTATATCCAGGATATACTTTCTAGCTTTCTTATCACTTTCAATTTTCTTTTTTCGAAGACGTAAAGCCCTTAAATCTTCTATGGACATCAGGCCATCATCTTCATTGAAATTTAAATGATCAAATTGCATCAGTTTAAGAAATTAAGTTTCTTCTTTAAGTGCAAGATTAACAACCTTATCTTTATTTGCAATAGAGATAATTAACCAACTTAACTCAAATTAGTTATTCAATTTTCAGAAAGCTATGAATTTAAGTATTAAAAACTTTCTAAAATCAAGAAAAACTTTTGATTGAATTAGATGGAACTTCTACAGATACAAATGATTCTCCATAATGAGATTCGGCTGATCTTATCAGTAACCAATAAAAGAAATTTACTAAAGCTTTCTCCACGAGGATTTAGTAACTAATTTAAATAAACTCATCATTTTTGTAATAGCAATATACAAAATAAATTTATTACGCAATCAAGATATTTACCTCATAAAGCATACTTGCATATTAATTACGAAAAATTTGCACTCTCAGGCTTTAGGCAGCGGACTAAATCCTCGTGGAGTATTGGACTTTAGTCCGCTCTATTTTTTTAGCAAAAGAAAAATAGCACGGCAAGGTAACTAGATCACCAATTTAATATTTGACTCTGAATAAGCTAATTGAGCAAGAGTATCTGAGCATATGTTGGTGTTGTTTATTGTATAAATTTGCTACGAAACTTTTGTTATATCAATGGCTTCAGTATTTTTGCGCATTGATATATTCATTCTTAAATAATATTATTATTGATGCCTAAAGAGGGTTTAATTTTGAAAAAAATAATTAAATTTTTTAAACTGCTCAAGAGAAGAATCGATATTCTTAATGCAGAGACTGAATTGAAATTTATATTGGAAAATAAATAATGGGATTCCCACATTGCCCTATTTGTGTAGTTCTAGCATTTGTTTCAGTTTTTATGGGAGTTACTCGTAGTTATATGTTCTTTATTATTGTTCGGGAGTTTATGAGAGCCGAATCTACTTTTAAATTTAAGTTTAGTTTCTATTAATTGTTGACATCTAAGTATAAATACTTTATAAATAGATTGTAGTGAATACTACAAAATCGTCCGATCTACCATCTGATAGACCGCAGTACGACTCAAGCCATAGGACGGGGACTTGAGCAAGTTCAGGAGCTGCATCATGGTAAACATGTATTTCAATGGAAAGTCATTCGTATATTGTAGAAAACAAGAAGAAAAGATTATAAAGCTTACTTATAGAGGATCTATTTACTTGAAATAAGATTTCTAATTTATTTTAAAAAAAAGTTTGGACATTTATTGACGTTTTTGGATTAAGTATTTATTTATACTTTATAAGAAGAACTTATAGTTAATATATTTTTTGCCTATTTAAAAATTCATATATTCGTATATTTAGTAACGAGAAATTAATTTTAAAATAATTAATTTGTAATTAGATTTTTAAAAGGTTATGCAACCTATTTCTGAGGAACTTTACAAAAAAATAGTTGAGAGTTCTAAAAAATGAGTAAGTTACTAATTGCTTTATTGGCTTTAGATATAGGCGTTAGTCTGTCTAAAGTTTTTATTTTTACCTGAAAATCAAATTATTTAGCATAAAAGAAGCAATTATTATCTAAAACAAGAAATAATTACTGGGTATTATTTATTTGATCTACTTATTTTATAAAATACAAAATTAAACCAACAAAAGAACTTCCTACAAGTAGTAGCACCATTAAAAGTGCTATTAACTTTGCTAATCCCATAAAGATAAATCCGAATTTCCTGTAGATCTTTGCATCCAGTGAATTTTCCAAACATTATTTACTTTTTTAAAAATTGACGTAACTGTTGGTAAGTCATCATTAGGTGTTCCTTTATAAGTAAATTTTGAACCTAGTGTAAAAATGCACATTACTATATTTTCGCTTAAAAATTCGAATCGGTGAATTTTAGTTATTTCTGCCTTTTCTTGAACAATTTCATCAGTAATCATTTGTTCGAACCCTTTAGCATCTATAGGATTACCACTCGGTCTTATGAATAAAAAATCTGGAGTCGCATTCTCAAGAAAAAAAGAGGCCATTTTTTTTGGATTGGCAAACTCATTTAATAATGAAATTATTGTTTCTTTATCATTCATAAAAAAAGGGACATAACCCTTCTATTTTAGATCTACTATTTAAAATGTACAAATCAAATGGAATAATTCTAAAAAAATTCGTTAGGATATTTGTAAAAATTAGAATTTTAATGTAAATCATGATCAATTCATTAAACAAATTAATGCCGGTTGGCAAAAAAGTCAAAAAATATTTGCCTTTCTTTATTGGATTCAAATTACTTACATTTACTGGCTTTCTTACTTATTTAATGAATCGCTAATCGATATAACCTTAACAATAAAGTTTAACTAAATTAAAATCTAGTGAATAAAGAAGAACGAACTAAAAGATTTAAGTCTTTGTCAAGTATGCAAAGACAAGAACTGATACTAAAGAAGATGAAAGAGAGAGGCATAGAGGTGGGAAGTGGAATTCCGAATAAAAAATACGATAGTAAAGAGGTTTATGAATTAATTCATATTGCAAATTGCTTCCCAGAATTAAGAGAGAAAAAATAAAAAATATTTAGGTTTCTTTTATTAAGTAATTTATTTTGGTTCCCTTATTGCAGTAATAATTAATCCACCTATCAACGCGAGATTCGTAAATACTGCTCTTTGATGAAAAGGGAATAAATGAAAAATTATTGTTGTTGGAATAATAAATAGTAATAAAAAGACTGAACCGATTTTTTGATTTTCCCCAAATATAAAAAATCCAGAACCCAAGATAAGACATATAATTGCTCCCACGAGAAGAATAGATGAAATTGGTTCTGGAATACCTTTTGAAGAAATATATTCAACTGTTCTCTCAAAATCATTTATTTTGCCTGGTATTGCCGAGATAAATATTGCTGAAATTGATAATCTTGAAAAAAAA
>QCRH01000039.1 GCA_003211955.1 Prochlorococcus sp. AG-459-O09
TTTATTTAATGCGATGCCTCAATTGAGGGGCAGAATCTCTGAAGCACTCACCGAAAATTATCCAGATGTTCAGATGCCCTCTGAATCTTTTTGTAACTTCGGTTCTTGGGTAGGCTCTGATAGGGACGGTAATCCATCGGTCACTCCTGAGATAACATGGAGAACTGCCTGCTACCAAAGGCAGTTGATGTTGGAAAGATATATTATTGCGACGTCTAATCTTAGAGATCAATTAAGTGTCTCGATGCAATGGAGTCAAGTCAGTTCCTCTCTATTAGAGTCACTCGAAACTGATAGGGTTAAGTTCCCTGAAATATATGAAGCTAGAGCTACAAGGTATAGATCAGAACCCTACAGATTGAAATTAAGTTATATATTAGAAAAATTAAGGTTAACACAAGAAAGAAATAATTTATTAGCTGAAAGTGGGTGGAAATTTGCCTTAGAGGGAGAAATAGATAACAAAAATCTAGATAAAGTTGAAAACTTATATTACAAGTCTGTAAACGAATTCACTTATGATCTCGAACTAATTAAAAATAGCTTGATTAGTACTGATTTAACTTGTGAGTCTGTAAATACCCTACTTACTCAAGTTCATATTTTTGGATTTTCTTTAGCAAGTTTAGATATTCGTCAAGAGAGTACAAGGCATAGTGACGCTATACAAGAGCTTACAAGTTATCTTAATTTGCCTGTTCAATATGACCAAATGTCTGAGGAAGAGAAAATTAAATGGCTTGTAGACGAATTAAATACAAAAAGGCCTTTAATTCCATCCGACGTTAACTGGACAAAAACTACAGAAGAAACCTTTTCAGTTTTTAAAATGGTTAAGAGACTACAGCAAGAATTTGGAAGTCGTATTTGCCATTCTTATGTAATTTCAATGAGTCATAGTGCATCTGATTTGCTTGAAGTGCTCTTACTGGCAAAAGAAATGGGACTTCTTGATCAAAATTCAAAAAAGTCAAAATTATTAGTTGTTCCTCTTTTTGAAACTGTGGAAGACCTTAAAAGAGCACCAGAAGTAATGGAAAAGTTGTTTAAATTAGATTTCTATAGATCATTATTGCCAAAAGTAGGAGAATCTTTTAAACCTCTGCAAGAATTAATGCTTGGATATTCTGATAGCAATAAAGATTCGGGTTTTGTTTCTAGTAATTGGGAAATTCATAGAGCCCAAATAGCTCTTCAGAATCTCTCAAGTAGAAATAACATATTGCTAAGACTTTTTCATGGAAGAGGTGGTTCTGTAGGGAGAGGAGGAGGCCCAGCCTATCAGGCTATATTGGCTCAACCAAGCGGCACTTTGAAAGGGCGTATAAAAATAACAGAACAAGGTGAAGTTTTAGCTTCTAAATATAGTCTTCCCGAACTGGCTTTGTACAATCTTGAGACTGTCACTACCGCGGTAATTCAAAATAGTTTGGTCAATAATAGACTTGACGCTACTCCAGAATGGAATCAATTAATGTCTAGGTTGGCAGAAACATCACGGTCTCATTACAGAAAATTAGTGCATGAGAATCCTGATTTGTTAAATTTTTTTCAAGAGGTAACTCCAATAGAAGAAATAAGTAAATTACAGATATCTAGTAGGCCTGCTAGAAGAAAAAAAGGTGCAAAAGATTTATCAAGTTTAAGAGCTATTCCATGGGTATTTGGTTGGACACAAAGTAGATTTCTTTTGCCAAGTTGGTTTGGAGTCGGCACTGCGTTGTCATCTGAATTAAATTCTGATCCACAACAAATTGAATTATTAAGAGTTCTGCATCAAAGATGGCCATTTTTTAGGATGCTCATATCTAAGGTAGAAATGACATTATCTAAGGTGGATTTGGAAGTTGCTAGATATTATGTTGATACTCTTGGTAGTAAAGAAAAAAAAGATTCTTTTGATGATATTTTTGAAGTAATTTCTAAAGAATATAAACTTACAAAATCTTTAATACTTGAAATTACTGGTAAAAATAAGCTACTAGAATCTGATAGAGACTTGAGATCATCAGTAAGTTTGAGAAATAAGACAATTATTCCATTAGGGTTTTTGCAGGTTTCACTTCTAAGAAGACTAAGAGACCAGACAAGACAACCACCAATAAGCGAATTTATTATAGATAAAGATGAATCTAGAAGAGCTTACAGTAGAAGTGAACTACTAAGGGGAGCACTTTTAACTATTAATGGAATAGCAGCTGGTATGAGAAATACAGGTTGATAATTGCAATATTTTTCAAAAAAAAAACTTGTTCTTCCAGATGGTTATTTTGTTAACTCTTCTCAAATCCCATTAGCTAGAGAAGTTAACAAACTTTTAGCGAATTGTGGTTGTGAGACATTTCCTATAAAACCTCTTTCTGAGGCTATTCAGAAAAGTAATTTCTTTTTTACCATACAGAATAAATTAAAAAATAAATTATATGGCTTTGTAAGGGTTACCTCCGACAGGGGATTGAATGCTAACTTATGGAATTTAAGTGCATTGCCAGGTAATAATCAGCAACTTTATTATTCAATATTGCTTAAAGTAACCCTTGAGAAAATAAATAGAGAAATGCCTGGATGCAGTATTTCTGTACAGGCTCCAGTATCCTCGTTTGTAAGTTTAGAGGAAAATGGATTCATACTTGATCCAAATGGAATAAGAGTAATGGGATATAAACTTTAAAAATAACAATTTACGAGCATGGAGGGATTCGAACCCCCGACTTTCAGAACCGGAATCTGATGCTCTATCCAACTGAGCTACATGCCCTTTAATTTTTCAATTTCTTTAAAGAGAATCTAAATATTTTAAACTTAGCTAATTTAATTAATGAATGCACAAAAAACATTTTTTTAAATAAATTAAAAATTAAAAATTTTCGGAACTATAAAAGTTTTGAAATTGATTTAAAAGAGCAAAGAGCAATTGTTCTAGGCTGTAATGGTATTGGCAAGTCAAATTTACTTGAATCGGTTGAATTTTTAAGTCAATTAAAATCTAATAGAGCACTAAGTGATAAAGATCTAATAGAGAACGACAGTGATATGGCTTTAGTTATAGGACAGATAAATTTTAAAGACGATTTAAAGTTAAATTTATTCCGAAAAGGCCCTAAAAGAATTTATGTAAATGAATCAATCTTGAAAAGACAGAGTGAAATAAAGAATTATATACGGAGTGTATGTTTCTGTTCTAATGATATAGATATTGTTAGAAGTGAACCTAGTTATCGAAGAGCATGGATTGATAAAGTCGTATCTCAGCTTGAACCAGTATATTTTGACCTGATAAGTAGATTTAAAAGGCTTTTAAAACAAAGAAGTCATTTTTGGCGTTCAGAAAGTTTCTTAAAACTCCAATCCACAGATATTATTGAAAGCTTTGATATGCAAATGTCAATAATTAGTACAAGAATTTTTAGGCGAAGAAGAAGAGCTTTATTAAAAATAAAACCATATGTTGAATATTGGCATAACTATTTAAGTAAATCTAAAGAGCAAATAAGTATTAATTACCTTTCGGGGATACAGAATATAAGTCCAGAAGAAGAAGAAGAAGAAGAAGTTATTAGTAAAAAAATAGCAGAACAACTATTTAATCAGCGTTCAATAGAAGCATTGACTGGTAAATGTAATTTTGGCCCTCATCGAGATGATGTTGAGTTTCTTATTAATAATGTTTCAGTTAGAAAATATGGTTCATCAGGACAGCAAAGGACTTTTATCTTGGCTTTGAAGATGGCTGAACTAGATTTATTAAATCAAACATTAAATGTCCCTCCAATACTTATATTGGATGATGTCTTGGCCGAATTAGATTTAACCAGGCAAAATTTGTTATTAAATTCTGTTGGTAAAGATAGTCAATGTTTTATAAGTGCGACGCATTTAGATAAATTTAATCAGTCTTTCTTAGGCTCGTCACAAATGATTCACTTATAATTCAAAAAGGCATAATTTTTAGCTAATCTTAAATTTATATAAATTTCTGAAATGGAAATCTACAAAAAAAATCAAATTTTAAGTTCGTTGCATGATGATCATAAATTAATTCATCAAAGTAAACACCTTTTGTTGGAACTTTATAGATGTGATTGCGAAAAATTAAATGACGAATCCTTTTTGCGCTGTACTTTGAACAGAGCTGCTAAATTGGCAAATGCAACTGTTCTGAATTTGATAAGTAATAAATTTGAGCCTCAAGGGGTTACGGCAATTGCATTATTGGCTGAATCTCATATTTCAATACATACTTGGCCTGAGTCTCATTATTCTGCAGTCGATATCTTTACATGTGGCAAAAATATGATGCCTGAACTAGCTAGTCAATATTTAATTGAATCTTTAATGGCTAAAGAACATTCTTTGCGTGTTATTGAGCGAAATCCACCTTCAGAAGTCCCTAAACAGATCAGAACGGTTGTTTGACAAAATTTACCTATTTAATTTTCCGCTTACTAGTCCCTCAAGATCTAAACTGGTGCAATTAAATCCTAAATTAGAAAAATATTTAACTAATTCACTTAAATCATATTTGTTAAAAAAATGCTTTAATTCCTCTTGGGGAATTTCTATTCTTGCAGTTGAGCCTTGGCATCTAACTCTAACCTCCGATAATCCAAATTCTTTTAAATATTCTTCTGCTTTTTCAACCATTTTTAGCCTCCCACTAGTTATTGCTTGGCCATACGGAAATCTTGATGATAAGCAAGGTTGAGCAGGTTTATCCCACCAAGGAAAACCTAATGCTCTTGATATATCCCTAATGTCTTGTTTTGAGACTTTAAACTTTGCAAGGGGAGAGATAACTCCTGCTTGTTTTGAGGCTTGTATACCTGGTCTGTAATCTTTAAGATCATCCAGATTGACACCATCTAAAACAATATTGTAATTAAGTTTTTTTGAGAGGTAGGTTGTATGTTTGTGAAGCTCTTTTTTGCATGCAAAGCACCTATCCTTGGGATTTTCACTGTAACTTGATTGGTCTAATTCTGATGTTTTAATTTCTAAGTGCTTTACTCCAATCCATTTTGCTTGCCATCTTGCTTCTTCGCGAAGAGTATTGGCTAATGCAGGAGAAATACCAGTTATAGCAATTGCTTTGCTACCTAATTGCTCGAATGCTAATGATGCTACTAATGTACTGTCAACTCCTCCGGAATAAGCAATACAAACACTATCAAGATTCTTAATGTATCTTCTAATTGTATAAAGCTTTTCACTTTGTTCATCAGAGAGAATTTCTAGTTGATTGAACATGCTAATTACTTTAAAATTTAAATTACTTATGTATAGGTTAAATTTATTATTAAATCTTTAATAATACTCTATATATATATTAGATTAAATTTATTAATTTTGTTCAATTGACGAATAAGAGTAAAAATAGAGGAATTGGAATTGTCACAGCAAGTGACAGTCAAGAGAGATCAAAAGGGCAATTACATATTTATGATGGAGAGGGTAAGGGAAAAAGTCAGGCTGCATTGGGAGTAGTTCTCAGGACAATAGGATTAGGAATATGCGAAAAAAGACAGTCAAGAGTTTTACTTCTAAGATTTTTAAAAGGTCCTGAGAGGCCATATGACGAGGATTCAGCTATAGAGGCTTTACAAAGAGGGTTTCCACACTTAATTGACCATGTAAGGACAGGAAGATCTGAATTCTTTACTGCTGAACAAGTGACAAAGTTTGATGTTGGTGAGGCTGAAAGAGGTTGGAATATTGCTAAAGGAGCAATTGCTAGTTCTCTTTATTCTGTAGTTGTACTCGATGAGTTGAATCCAGTTCTTGATTTAGGAATGCTTGATATCAATGAAGTAGTTGATTCTCTTCAAAATCGTCCAGATGGATTAGAAATAATTATTACTGGAAGAGCAGCACCACCCTCTTTGGTAAGAATATCTCAACTCCATTCAGAAATGAGACCACGTGCGATAGGAGACTTATCAGAACTAACCAGACAAAGTAGTTCTAGTGGTGGGATTGAGATTTATACAGGTGAAGGAAAGGGTAAATCCACAAGTGCACTCGGTAAGGCTCTGCAAGCTATCGGTAAAGGAATATCTCAAGATAAAAGTCATAGAGTTCTAATTTTACAGTGGTTAAAAGGTGGAAATGGTTATACCGAAGATGCTGCCATAGAAGCTTTGAGAGAGAGTTACCCTCATTTAGTAGATCATTTGCGTTCAGGCAGAGATGCCATCGTATGGAGAGGTCAGCAACAACCAATTGATTATGTTGAGGCTGAAAGAGCATGGGAAATTGCTAAAGCTGCTATTTTGTCTGGTTTGTATAAAACCATCATCTTAGATGAATTGAATCCAACTGTTGATTTAGAGTTGCTACCTGTGGAATCAATACATCAAACGCTCTTAAAAAAACCAACAGATACAGAAGTTGTAATTACTGGGAGGTGTAAAAATGAACCTACTTACTTTGAACTGGCTGATGTTTACTCTGAAATGGTTTGTCATAAGCATTATGCAAATGTCGGAGTTGACTTGAAAAGAGGTGTAGATTACTAACTATTCTAAAAAAATTAATTGCACAATATTTTTTTTACCTTTTCGATGCCGCCTTTAATAGATCTTGACTGAATTTTGAATTTAGACAAGATTCTTGAAGCTTTTTCAGAACGTTTCCCCGATTTACATATAGTGAAAATCTCTTTATTTAAACTTTCTTTTTGAATAAATTTCAAGTCAGATTCTTGGTTCAAATGACTTAAGGGAATTGAGATAGATCCCTTTATTGCAGATAAAGAAAATTCTTCATTTTCTCTAACATCAATTAAAAGAATTTTGTTGGGTTTTGCTTTGTATAAAATATTAAAGTCATCAGCATTAATACTGTTAATTTCATTGTTTATCTCACAATATTCGTCTCTATCATAAAAGCCCTCAAACTGAGACAGGTTTTTTATTCGTTTATTTAACTGATCACTTTTTAGATGTAATTTTTTCATATTCATATTCAAAAGATCAAAAATTAAAATCTTCCCATCTAAAATTTCACCTTTTTTCAAAATGATTTTGATAATTTCATTAACCTGAAGAATTCCTATTAAACCTGTTGAAACACCCACCACCCCGTATTCTGCACAACTAGGGGCAGCATTTTTTGAAGGTGATTCTGGAAGTAGGTCTCTTAAATTAGGACTATTTTTATATAAATTGAAAACACTCACTTGCCCTTCAAAGCCTTGAACACTCCCAAAGACTAGAGGTTTATTTAATATCAGGCATGAATCATTTATTAAGTATCTAGTGCCAAAGTTATCCGAGCAATCACAAATAACATCAAACTCCTTTATTAATTCAAGAGCATTTTTAGGATTAATTCTCTCTGAAAAGGTTGATAGTTCACAATTAGGATTGAATTTTTTAATTCTTTCTCTAGCAGAATCAATTTTAAGATTGCCAATAGTATTTTTTTCATGAATTATCTGTCTTTGTAGATTAGACTTTTCAACTAGATCGTTATCAACTATTCCAATTCTCCCAATTCCTGCTGCAGCTAGATAAAGCAAAACGGAAGACCCAAGCCCACCAGCTCCAATACATAAAACTGAGCTGTTTTTAAGATTTAGTTGACCCTCATAACCTATCTCTTTGAGGTTAAAGTGTTTTTGATATCTTTCTTCTTCATCAGAGTTTAAGAAATTAAATTTTATATCTTTGGACATTTCGATACTTTAATTTGTGAGAGCTAAACTATGAAATATAATAATTAAAATAAAAATTTTAGACTTTTAAATTTTTCTTATTGCTGTGATTTATTAATGTTTTTGTTAGAACTATACGATAATGTGAAGTTTTTATAAATCAATTTTAAGTTTAAATATCTTCCGAAACCCTACATACCAACGCCTCTAAAAAATACAAAATGTTTCGGTTCGGAATTTTGCACAACAAAAAGGTAGTCAATAGACGTTTTTTCCGATACTGTCTGGTTCATATATTAAGTTTACTGAATTCATGAGTGATAACACTCCAGAGTCAAACCAAGGCTCCGATACAAGCTCAGAAACCAAAAGTTTTTCAGAGAAATACTCTGATGTCATGGGAAAAGTCAACGAAACCCTTGGTAATGTTGATTGGACTCAAATGGGTAAGTACGGCAAGGCGGCAGGCATAATTGCTGTTGTCGTAATAGCTCAGATAATAATTAAAGTTGTCATTGACACGATAAACTTTTTCCCAATTCTCCCTGGTTTATTAGAACTACTAGGCGTAATTGTTGTCGGTCAATGGAGCTGGCAAAATCTTCGTACCAGTGAAAATCGTGAAGCTGTTTTAGATAAGGTACAAAATCTTAAGAAGACATATTTAGGGTAGTTAAAGATTACATATTGAGTATTGCTTTTATATAATCCTGAACTTGTTTTAAGTATCCTCCTCCAAACATATTGGCGTGATTCAATATGTGATAAAAATTATAAATAATAATTCTTTTTTCAAATCCGTTTTTTATAGGAAAAATTCTATGATATTCTTCATAAAATTCTTTTCTAAAACCTCCAAATAGTTTTGTCATAGCTATATCTACTTCATTATCTGCCCACCAAGATGCCGGGTCAAATATAACCCCCTTTCCACTTTTTTCCATTCCTGCATTGCCTGACCATAAATCACCATGAACTAGAGCATTTACAGGTTTGTGATTCAGTAATTCTGATTTAATTTTTTCTTTAACTTTATTTATAATTTCTTTATCTAAAATCTTCGATTCAAGAATTAATAATTGAGGTATTATCCTTAAGTTTAAAAAACAATCTATCCAATTATCTTCCAAGCCTTTCTTCTGATTTGTTGTTCCAATAAAACCCTCAACTGGAAACCCAAACATTTTGGGATTTGATTCAGCTGATTTTAA
>QCRH01000040.1 GCA_003211955.1 Prochlorococcus sp. AG-459-O09
AAATTTTATTTTGATTTCTCTTTATCTTTGGCATCTTCAAATTAATAATATTAACGTTGATGATCAGTTTCATATTTATAGATATTTTGGTTTAAATGACTTAAATTTAATTAATATTTTTATCTTAATCGCTATAGAAATTGCTTTTTTTACGTGGTCTTTTTTAACATATAAAACTAATTTAAGCGATTGGATCGTACAAAAACCTCAAAAAGGGGATGTAATCCCCTTTTTGAATATGTTTATTTTTTATTTTTTTATAATTATTTACTACTCAATACTTACATAAAAGTTTCTAATTCTACTAAAGCGCAGAAAAATATTCCTTACTACCTTTGGGGTCTTCTAACATTGTTTTCTCCCCGGGGGTCCAGTTTGCTGGACATACTTCATCTGGGTTTGCCGCAACGTATTGATAACCTTGAAGGATTCTTAGTGTTTCATCAACATTTCTGCCTACAGGAGCCTTGTTAACAGTAGTATGCATAACTACTCCTTCGGGATTGATTAGAAATAAACCTCTATCTGCCTCTCCATCATCATTAAGAACATTGTACGCTTGGCAAATTTCTCTTTTTAAGTCAGAAACTAACGGGTAGTTAATATCACCTATTCCACCTTCATTTCTTGGAGTTTGTATCCAAGCCAAATGACAGTGTTTGCTATCAACTGATACCCCAAGTATTTCCGTATTAAGTGCTGAGAAATCTTGATATCTATCACTAAATGCAGTGATTTCAGTTGGACATACAAATGTAAAATCTAGAGGGTAAAAGAATAAAACAATCCATTTACCTCTTAGATCTGAAAGTGTAATATCCTTAAACTCTTGATCATATACTGCTGTAGCACTAAAGTCTGGTGCTTCTTGGCCAACTCTTAAGCTCATGAAAAAATTTGTCCTTTTTTAAATTATTTATGGTCTGAATGACCGTAATTAGTATTATAATTTTATTGATAAAGAATTAGCAAGTTTTTTTTTTATTCAATGAAATGGCATTATTCCTTTACTAGGAAATTTTCAATTTTAAATCATAATAAACTTTTAAAAAATCTCAAAAAGGAGTTAATTAAATATCCTATTAACAGGCCTGACAATAAAAATTCTAATTAAAAGAAATTTTATTTTTTTTAAGATTCCTTTAAATTCAACTCTCTATAATTATGAATAATCTTTTTAATATTTTTAATTATGGCTAAATATATTGAAAGACTAAAGGATAAAGTTAAAATAAAAAAATTTGATTCTAATCAACCAATTGGAGCTTGGATTTTCGTTATAATATTGAATATTGTTGGATTTGCTGGTTATTTTTACTTAAAGGTAAATCACATACAACTAGGTAGTTAAAAACTTATATTATTTCCTTTTTAATTGAGCGGCAAAAATTTTTTAGCCTTTCATTTCTCGTTAAGTCAGGTAAAGTCCAAATTGATTCCGTATCAGGTAATGGATCTTTGCTCCATTCTTTGAATTCTTCCATTATCGAATCATTATTTAATTTTGATGTAAACTTTTTGCGTTTTTTTAAATATTTTCTTATCACTGTAAGATTTGCCTCAATATATTCTCTCATAATTGATAATTAAGCTTATATTAATTTATCATCTAGCAAGTTCTGCTTTTAAGAATAGATTAATTTAGACATTTTGTACTGCTTGAAAAAGTCCAAACGAATAACCCCCTATTAGGATCCAGCCAAGTACACTTGATATTATTGTAGATCTTCTATTGTGTCGCCTTAAAGCTGATTCAATCATTTCATTAACTTCATCTCTATTAACGTATTCGTTATTGGAGTTTTTTTTCATTTTTTTCTTTTTACAATAAACGAATTTATAAGAAAGTGAGTTAAGATTTTTACTTATAAGTAAGAGTTTATTTTTTGATTACTTTATAAGTTTTTTTTATATTTTGCATTAAATATATTATTAAATTTTAAGAATAATTTTTTGAATTATAAGATAAAGTATTTGAATTGAAAGACCATAGTTTTTTTTACAAATAATGAATATTAATGATAAATCTGTTTTAGAAATGCTTAATAAACTTATTGCTATTAATAGGCTAAATAAAACTCAAATACTTCAAATGGTGAATTTAGTTTCTATATCTAATGATATCAATGATTTAAAGGATAACTTGAAATGGGAAAGTTCTAAATAATTTCATCAAAATATTTAAAAATATATAAACTTATTGTTTGATAATTATGAATTCTTGAAATTTAAACAAGAGATAAATAATAGTCAATTGAATTAATTAAGAGTTTTTATAAATAATTTATATAAGCTATTTAAATAAATTTTTGATAATAATTTTTCTTATGAGAAACTTGCTCTTGATTACTATAATTAAGTGTTGTTTTCTTATCCTTGCTAAGTGATTTAATTAATATTGTAGAAGTGATTATTATTATTAATATGATTAATAAATCTCCAACAGTAATCCCTCTCTCCTTAAGATTCATAATAGAACATATATTTTGTTTAAATATAGCCTTTTTTATTTGATAAACTAATATTATTAACAAACCTGCTAAAAATATATATTAAGTAAAAATAAAAAGAATATAAAAATATTAAGACTAAAAGCTTTTAAATCATGTAAAAAAATAGATGAATTACTTATATGGAAGTCAAAAAAAAAATTAGTAGTTCCAACACTCCTGATTTTTTCTCTAAAGAGATGATTATCACAAAAAAATCACTTAACGAAAATCAACTCAAATTTACTTATCAAAAACAGTTAATCTCTGATCTAGATTATAAGCACAAGGAATGGTCAAAATCGATTGACAGTAAATTTTAAAAGCTTTTGTTGATTATATTTAAAAGTTTATTTCTTTTATTTGTATTTTTCTCTTCCCAATCAAGTGTTGCTTCATCATTAATTATGGGTTTTGCTTCATAAGCTAGATACCAAAGAATAAATCCGGCAGGAAATATTAAAATATGCATAGCAATATTAGTTGACTTAAATCAAATATAGTGCAACACTTGAATTGTGCAAGTGTGACACTAATTTTTTTTAATCATGCCCTCCCCGAGGAAAAGAATTGGTTTTTTGCCAAGTGAAGAAGTTCATGAAATTATAGAAAAATTGTGCTCAGCTAATGAATTTAGTCAGTCAAAAGTAACGGGATTATTGGTCGAAGAAGCGTTGAGGTCTCGTGGAGTATTAAATGAATCTTTTATTCAAAATAGCATTGATAAAAGGGGTTTGATGAATTTTTCCTTTGAACAAGAAACATTCTCTGAAAATAATAAATGCCCACTTAATGTGGACGACTATGCAGTTAATAAAAAAATATTATCTGATGATATCAAACTGATGCATGAATTTATTGAGTTTAAGTATTTTAAGAAAGTTATGAAGCGAAATATCAATATTTTTGAATAATAATGTCACACTTCTGTTGTTAATATGAGATTTCTTTTTATTGATATTTAGAATTTAAGCAATATTAAATATTTATGAAAATATTTCTAATCAACTTATTAAAGAGAGATACTCAAATAAATTGAATCTTTATAAATAACTTTATAGTTAAGCGGACTAAATCCTCGTGGAGATATGAACCTTAGTCCGCTTTAAAAAAATAGCAATAAAAAAATATAAATACAATAAATATGTAAATTTACTTTTGATTTAAAATTGGAATATAAAAACTTTAAATCTAAATAATAGTTAGTGAACTAAATGAAGACACTTGATCAAATTTGTGGTCTTCTTGAAAATCTTCAGCAAATAGATAATCTTAAAAATTAAGATATACGAATTTAATTGATAAGATAGTTAGAAAAATATGGAGGAAAAGTAGTAAATAAATGAAACGCTTATTAATCCCAATATTAGCTTTTTTTACTTTACCAAATGTTGTACATAGCTCCCATTTGTATAGTCAAAAAGAACCTATAGTAACTTCAGAAAGCACAAAGGATTCTATCGAGTTAGCAAAATACCTTAATGATAATGGTGTAGTTAAATATTCAGCATATTGGTGTCCTAATTGCCTCATTCAAAGTGAACTATTTGGTAAGCAAGCTTATAAGGAACTTAATGTAGTTGAATGCGCAAGAGATGGCATAAACAGTCAAACTCAATTATGCATTGATAAAAAAATTAAAGGGTTTCCGACATGGGAAATAAATGGAAAACTAATATTAGGTGTACATTCATTAAAAGAGTTATCAAAGTTGGCTGGATTTATGAATTAATGAGCAAGTAAGAAGATTACTGGTTAGATATTAAAGGTTATTTCTTGAGTCCCTTTCATACAACCTCCAGCGGGATAATAAACTACTTTTATTGATATTATCCAATACTTATAGCAACTATTCCAATACCAAATACAGCTAGGGATCTTTTGCTTGAGAAGAGAATTTTCATTGAGTATTTATAATTGCTAAATAGTAGGGATTATGAGATTATTGCGTGTATTTTTTTTGTTTTTAAAAGAAAAATAACAAGAAACCCTAAATCTATAATTTTTTTAAATAATTTTTAGATATAAGATATCTTGAAAATCCCTAATCAATAAATGCTTATATATCTTTTTTCAGTATTTTTATTTTGTATTTGACAGTCTTTTTATAATTGAAATGAGACTTTTTTTTTATGAAAGATAAAGAATTTAATGTGACTCAAGGAATGGCTTTGTTACTTTTGAAGCCATTAAATTTACCAGCTAACTACGTCCTTAATCTCATAATTTATATAACTAACCCTAGTAACAATATTGGTTACTAAGAGTCTTCCCAAACTGGTTTGGTTCTCCTCCAACCTTGAGCGAGTAACTTTTTCCATTCATCTCTAGCTTTATAAACTTTAAGTTCTTCTCTGTTTGTCATAAGAGGTGGTTCTTTTCCTAAAACACCAAGAATTCTTCCAGAGTCAATAAACATATATTCAAAAAATTTATCTTTATTTTGATTATTCTTTGAAAACCTTTTAACCCTTGAACGATTCGAGTTTATAAGCCAAAAATCTTCTGTCAATCTTACTTATTTTATGTTTTCTCAATCGGAGCCATTGTTAATCCTTTGCTGAAGAGTTGTTCATGATATAGCTCTGCTTGTTCAAGATTACCTCTCCATACCTCCGCTGATCCTGTCTTGTCAACTTTGATGGTTAGATCCCATGCCCTTTTTTCACTCATGCTTGGGATTATAGTTAGAAGACAATTTGCGACATGCTGAAAAGTATTAAAACTGTCATCAAGAACTATTACCTTTGCTTCTGGATATTTTGCTTTAGACTTTTTGGTATCTAAGACTGTGCCGAGTGAATTAAACATTATTGTCTTTAATAGTTTCAGTAAATTAAAAATCCACCTATTTTCTTCAATTGAAATGTACTGGAAATGTCTCGAGCGTGACTTGAACACGCGACCTGCGGGCTATGAATCCGCCGCTCTAACCAGCTGAGCTACCGAGACATGGGAATATTGTAAGGCATTAGTTGTACTTAATTACCATTTTGAAAATTTATTTGTTTGTGGGCCTCATATATAGCAATTCCGCATGCTACAGAAAGGTTTAGACTTCTAACACCTTTTTCATCATTGTTTCCGGTCTGTAAATTCGGCATAAATATTGATATTAAAAAGTCGCTTTTATTAATAATGGAATTCGGTAATCCTGAATCTTCTCTACCAAATAGCAAAATATCATCTTGCTTAAATTTAAAATCCTTCAAATATAATCCATTTTTTTTACTAAAAGAAATTATTCTTTTTGTCGCTTTTGATGTTAAAAATTTTTCAAAATTTTCATACTTATTAACAGTAACTAGAGGCCAATAGTCTAATCCTGCTCTTTTTAAGTATTTATCTTCTAGTTTAAAGCCCAAGGGCTCTATGAGATTTAAAGGTATATTAAACGCAGCACATGATCTGGCAATATTTCCAGTATTTTGTGGGATTCTTGGTTCAAAAAGAGCGACTTCCAATTTTAAGTAGGTATTTCAATACTTATTTCATCTATTTTGATTGCTCTGCCGTTTATTGCCAGCCAATTATCTTTTGAAATTTTGGTTATTCTCTTTTGAAGTTCGCCTATTCTTTCAATATATGTATTACCAATTTTATATTCAGAAACCAGACTCCAACCTACTTGTTCTCCAACAATAATTGTTGTGCTTTTTCTTTTCATTAAGAGACTTATAAGTGAATTCATTTTTGTTGACCATTCTTTTTTTTCCTTGCGAATACTTTTCATAACGAATCCGCCTATTGAATCTATTAATAATGGACCTTCTTCTTTACTTAATGTATTTAATAGATCTGTCGTTTCTATTAATTTCCAATCTTTTGGCCTTCTTTTTCGATGTAAATTAACCTTATATTGCCATTCTTTATCTTTCAAATTGTTTTCAGATAAGGCAATATATGATAATTTTTTTTCCTTCTTTGCAAGATGCTCCGCGAATTCACTTTTGCCACTCTTTGTCCCCCCTGTAATAAAAACTATATGAGATGTATATTCACTAATACTTAAATCCTTGGCATTCATAAATTCTCTATTATTTAGAGAAATACCACCATGTTGCTAAAGGAATAATTGTGGCAGCAATTAACAATCCTATAACTATATATGTAGCAGTTGAACTCTCAGTATCTTTTGATCTCATAGTGTTAAAATTTGGATCCACTACAGGATTGTCAATAGATGAAGGTTGACTTTTTTCGTAATTTATAACACTCTTCTGTTGAGAAATACCAAAATATTTATTTATACTAGTAATCTCATTTGCGTATGTAGTCGAGGGGATGAGAATAAAAATTAAGCCAGTAAAGATAAAAGAAAGTATATATTTATTGATTTTTAGGTTCATTTTAGAAGGTTTTGGTTAATTATATATTAAAAACCATATGTTTGAGTAATTTTAAATGTACTAAACAATATAATATTTGCATAATTTAATTAGAAATAACATATTTAAAATATGGGATTCAATGGGAAATCATTAATATTAGTCGGTGCAATACTCTTTATTTTTCAGATAGCAAATTTCATTTCAATAGAAACTATTACTCCTGAACTTGAAAGAGCACAAGTGTTAGCCGCAATAGCTTCATTAATTATTATTTTGATAGGTTTTTTATTTAAACAATTCGAACCAATTGCTGGTGAGCTAGCTGCTTTAAAAGGAGAAAATAAGTTTCTCTTCGATAGAAACATGCCGGATGAAGTTATTGATGAACTTGCATGGGGTTCTGAAGCGATATTAACTTCTACAGCAGCAGCAGCAATATTAATCCACAATGATGGTATTAATATATTGAGGAGGGGAATCACTTCAAGTAATGATTTTAAACCTGGGGAAACTTGTCTGAGATCTATAAAAGATATGAAATTAATATCATTAGCAAACACTAAATTTTATCCTGGAAGAGAAGAATTTTTTAATTTTTGTGCCGAAATTCCATCTATTCTAATTGTACCTATAAATAATAAGGCTTTTATATTGATAGGTGGCTGGAGTGCTAAATGTTTTACGAAGTCTGATGAAAAATGGATTAATAACTGGTCCAAAAAAATTAATAATATTTTTTCAAAAAATAAAATTTAAAAATAAATTATTGATTTAACTCTTTTATTTTTAGCATTGAAACTTACTGATTCAGTATTTAAATTATAGTACGCATTTTCTGAATTTATTTCATATTTATTTTCGTTATTTTCATCTTTTATTATATATTTTACTGGATTGAAAAATTCAATTATGTTATCTGAACCCAATATGGCTTTTCCTGAATTTAAGATGATATTTTGATTTTCAAATCTTATATTTCCCTTTAATAGATAGTTAGTATTTTCTATATTCCATATAAAATTATCAGCATATAAAAAATCCCCATCTTTTTTAAGAGTTTTTAATTTAACATTCCCTTTCAATTCCAGGAGTTTATTGTTGTCTGATAATATAGATTCTTCTGAGCTAATAATATATTTAGTTTCTTTCCCATTCATGATATTAATGATAGGTTTTTTTAATTCGAATTTTAATTCAATATTGTCATAACTTGAATTTGGACTGGTAATTGAATATATTTTATCTCCACTTTTAGAGAAAATAGTCATATCTAAACTTTGTATTTTTTGAATTACTTTATTTTCATCAATTACATTTGGGGCGCAACCAAGCATAAATAATGGTAGGAAAATTATTAATCTATAAATTTTGCTCATACTCCAGTTTATTTATGATTGGAGTGGGTCTAGGAAGACTTGAGTTACTTATTAATAATCCCCAACTTAATTGTTGTTTCCAAGGAATTTCTTCTCTGTATATCGAACCAAGTTGTTCATTAATTTTTGTAGATAATTCGGGCAATAAAGGTAGTAATAATAATCCTATTATTCGGGTACTTTCTAAAACGTTATAAATAATTTGTTTAACTAGTGGTAGATTATCTTTCTCTTTTATTAACAGCCATGGCTGATTATCATTCAAATACAAATTTGTATTAATTGCTAGGCTAAGGACTTCATTAGCTGCTAGATCTAACATGTAGTTATCAAAGTTATAA
>QCRH01000041.1 GCA_003211955.1 Prochlorococcus sp. AG-459-O09
CAAGGTCCAGGATACAATCATTTTGAAACTTACAAAAAACTCATTAGTAATAGACCGACAACATCTCTAAGAGATTTACTAACAATTAGTTCAAAAAGAAAAAGCATCCCATTAGAGGAAGTTGAAAGTGTTGAATCAATTTGCAAAAGGTTCTGTACTGGAGGAATGAGTTTAGGTGCTTTATCAAGAGAAGCGCATGAAGTGTTAGCAGTTGCTATGAACAGAATTGGTGGCAAAAGTAATAGTGGAGAAGGAGGAGAAGATCCAGCTCGTTTTAATGTTTTAAATGATATCGATGAAAATACTCAATCAGCAACGTTACCATTTATTAAAGGTCTAGAAAATGGAGACACCGCATGTTCAGCAATTAAACAAATAGCATCAGGTAGATTTGGAGTCACACCTGAATATCTAAGAAGTGGTAAACAACTCGAAATTAAAATGGCTCAAGGTGCAAAGCCTGGAGAAGGTGGACAATTGCCTGGTCCAAAAGTTGATTCTTACATCGCAAAACTAAGAAATAGTAAACCTGGAGTAGCTCTAATATCTCCTCCCCCGCATCATGATATTTATTCAATTGAAGATTTAGCTCAACTTATCCATGACTTACACCAAGTCCATCCAAAAGCGAAAGTGAGCGTTAAACTTGTTTCTGAAATTGGTATAGGCACTATTGCTGCTGGAGTAAGTAAAGCTAATGCAGATGTAATTCAAATTTCAGGCCATGACGGAGGTACAGGTGCTTCGCCCCTAAGTTCTATTAAACATGCAGGTTTACCATGGGAATTAGGTGTTGCTGAGGTTCATAAATCTCTCTTAGAGAATAACTTACGTGAAAGAGTAATTTTAAGAACTGATGGAGGTCTTAAAACAGGCTGGGATGTAGTTGTTGCAGCTTTACTAGGTGCTGAAGAATACGGTTTCGGTTCTGTAGCGATGATTGCTGAAGGATGCATAATGGCTAGGGTTTGTCACACAAACAAATGTCCTGTTGGAGTTGCCACTCAAAAAGAAGAGTTAAGAAAAAGATTTAAAGGTATTCCAGAAAATGTTGTCAATTTTTTCTTATATATTGCTGAAGAAGTAAGACAGATAATGAGTAGTATTGGAGTTTCTAATATGGAAGAACTGATTGGTAATAAAGAATTTCTTTCTACAAGAAATATCAGTCTTCCAAAAACTTCCAATATCGATCTCTCTTCTTTAGTAAATAATGAAGATCTAACCACTGATAGATCATGGTTAAAACATTCAAAAAATGCTCATAGTAATGGTTCTGTATTAGAGGACGAGTTTTTGTCTGATACTGAATTTATAGATTCAATTAAAAATCACGAAAATTTTTCTAAAGAAATTGAGATAAAAAATACAGATAGAAGTGTTTGTGCGAAAATATCAGGCGAAATTGCAGAACTTCATGGAAACACCGGCTTCAATGGAGAACTCAACTTAAATTTCAAAGGATATGCGGGACAAAGCTTTGGTGCCTTTTTATTAAAGGGAATGAATGTTCAATTAATCGGAGAAGCTAATGATTATGTTTGTAAAGGAATGAATGGAGGAATACTCACAATAATTCCACCAAAAATAGATAAATTCTCCTCCGAACAAGTTATCCTAGGAAATACTTGCCTTTATGGAGCAACAGGTGGGAAATTATTTGCATTAGGAAAATCGGGAGAAAGATTTGCAGTTAGAAATAGTGGTGCTACAGCAGTAACAGAAGGAGCAGGAGATCATTGTTGTGAATACATGACTGGTGGGAGAGTAGTTATTCTAGGTTCCACAGGAAGGAATATTGGTGCGGGTATGACTGGTGGAATAGCTTTCATAATCGATGAGAATAATGATTTAAATAATAAAGTTAATAAGGAAATAGTAAGCATTCATAAAATAACTTCATCAAGGCAGGAAGATATTTTATTGGAAATTATTAGAGAATATCTAGCAAAAACAAATAGCTTAAAGGCCGCCAAAATAATTGAAAATTGGTCTCATTTCAAGAGCACTTTCAAATTAATTATTCCACCAAGTGAAGAAGAGATGCTTGGCATAAGGAAAATATAAATGCCTTTCTTTGTAAAAACTGAAACTATAAAAAAAGAATACTTAATTAATAATGATTTAAAACGAAAAGTAATTAACAAACATAATGATTGGATAAAAAAATTAAAAAAAGAGGGAATTAATATAAAAAGTGGTTTTTTAGTAGATGAGTTAAAGAGGCCAGGCGCTGGCGGATTACTAATTCTTGAAATAAATAATTATAAAAATGCACTAAAAATAATTAAGAATGATCCAATGATTAAAAATGATCTAGTTGAATGGGAATTAAATGAGTGGGTATATTCAAATAAATGAAAATTACTATCTTGGATACTTTTTCATAAGTTTTTGAATCTCTTCAGCATGGTAACTGCTTCGAGTTAAAGGAGAACTAACTACTTGCATAAAATCCAAATTTTTTTCCCCGAAAACTTTAAAATAATTGAATTTTGAGGGACTCACAAATCTTTGAACAGGTAAATGATTAGGGCCAGGAGATAAATATTGGCCAATAGTAACAATATCAACGAAATTACTTTTTAAATCCTCAAGAAGACTTAAGACCTCCTCATCTTTTTCTCCTAGACCAAGCATAAATCCTGACTTTGTATAAACTTTGGGAGAATAATCTCTGGTTCTCTTAAGTAACTCAAGAGTTCTCTCATATTTACCCTGAGGTCTTACTTTTTTATAAAGTGAAGGCACAGTCTCAATATTGTGGTTTAAAACGTTTGGATTTGAATCAAGAACTTTTTCAAGCGCTTTCCAGTTACCACAAAAATCAGGAATTAAAAGCTCAATAGTAGTTTCAGGAGATTTTTGTCTTACTTGATAAACACATTCAAAAAATTGAGATGCACCACCATCCTTAAGATCGTCTCTATTTACTGATGTTATTACAACATGTTTAAGCTTCATTCTATAAACTGCTTCGGCTAGACGATATGGTTCTGTTGGATCTAATTCTCTTTTTGATCTATCAAAATCAATATCGCAATATGGACATGCCCTAGTACAGCCAGGACCCATTATAAGGAAAGTGGCAGTTCCACTAGCAAAACATTCACCAATATTTGGACAGCTTGCTTCTTGACATACAGTATTGAGCTTTAAATCATTTAACAAATCTGCAGTATTCCCAATTCTCTCAACTTGCGGAGCTTTTACTCTTAACCAATCAGGTTTTGAAATTAAACTATTGGAATTATTAGTCAAATTAATTTTTTTTAGTCTGTAATATTATTTTACTAAAAACAATTTGAATTAACTATTAATAATTTCAAAAATGAAGACTACTAAATAGAGGTCAAAAAATAAATGAATTTAATTAATCCATCGACAATTTGAAAGATCCTAATTCAAGTTACTAATTACAAAATATTTTTGTTCTATCAACTTAACTTAAAACAGTATTTAGAACGTTGTTTTTAATACAGATATCAGGACAATTTTAAAAACACATATTATGCAGACTATCAACTATAATGTTGTGTTTTTGTACTAAAAAGTGTTTTTTTATTTATTTATTGGTACAGTAAAAAATATATGTAATAAAACATTGACTTTTAAATTTAAAAGAAAGCGTATTTTACTATCTGAAAAAAATAAAAACTCTAAAGCAATAGGTTATGCTAGAGCTACTAATGATGAATATGAATATTTAGAAGAACAAATAAAATTTTTAAAGCAAGAGGGTTGCAGTTTAGTTTTCTCTGAATTTATAAGTTTAGATGAAGAAATCAAACCCCAACTTAATAAAGCTATGAATTGCTTATCTAGAGGCGATCAATTTATAATAACTCAGCTTGACCGAGCCTTTAAAAATAAAAAAGAATGTTTGAGAACAATAAATAAACTTATTAATAAGGATATTAAATTGCGAACTTTGACTGGTTTTTTTGCTGCTAATGAATCCTCTAATGAAAGTTCTTCAATTTTTAAAATTTTATATGAATTAGATAATTTAGAAGACAAAAGTTTAAGTGAAAGAAAAAAAGAACAACTATTACGCAGAAAATTATCCGGAAATAATCTGGGAGGAAGGCCCAAAATAAGTCCTTTAAAAGAATCTTTAGTAATCAGATTGCGCAATGAGGGATATTCATATCGATCAATCAGATCACAAACAGGAATTGCATTATCAACAATAAGAAGAGTGATTTTGGAAGGAGAGTTAACATAAAATGAAGAGGAAAGAAATTGAAAATTTAATTAAAGAAAATTTCAAAGATACAGCGTTACGTATTTATGAATTAGATAATGAAGATAGAAAAAGTTTGTTAGCTGAATATAGAGAATGGATTATGAATGATTTAGATTTTAAAGAAGTAATGATGTTACCTTATGAAGCATATACTGACAAATTTGATCCTAATTACTTAGACGATTTAATTTAGTGCTGAATAGTATATCTTTTATTAAATTCATATACTTCTTTTGATATTGATGGTAAGAAGGAAGTATCTTTGGAATATTTTTCTCCATCACAAAAAACAACTAATAAAGTATGTAGAGATTGACTATTAGTCCACCAAGCAGAATCATGTCTAACTTCAGACATTAAGCCTGCTTTACTCCAAAGATTAATGCTTTCTGGTAATCCTGCACCCAAAAAACCATCTATTTGATTAAGAGAATCGTTTTTAAGAACAAATTTATTTAAATTTCTTTTTAAAAAACTTCGTAAATTTAAATCATTTTTTTGATAATCAATATGAATCATAATTTCCTCCAAAACCCGTGCAGCCGAATCAGAATTCATAGCGTTTCTATTTTTATTATTATGTCCATAAAATTCTTTTTCACGACCAAATGGTCCATCATCCCAGGTCTTCTGACAGCAATTTATACCGCTCAATTCCTCCCAATTTAAATCATGTAGCCAATCGTTTATTATAGCTCTTTGATATTTCCAATTTTCCCATAATTCACCTCCAATACAAGGTCCACTTGTTGTTCCAGTAAGTAAATCAATTAAAAAGCTTGTTGCATTATTACTGGAGAAAGACAACATTTTCCTTACAGCATCAATAATTTCATCTGATAATAATAAACTTCCTTTTTTAATCCAATAAAATGCAGCAAGGCCATAAACCAACTTGACTATACTAGCAGGGTAAACCATTTTTTTATTATTAATACCAGTTCCAAAACCTTTAAATACACTTTTATTTTCACTTTTATAATTAATCCAAGTTATCGAAATATCTTCTCTTGAAAAATCTTTATTATAAGAGCATGCTCTCCCTAAAATATCATTTAAGGCTAGACCCATCTCTTTACTTAAATAGTAAAAGGACATTTTATGGAAAGTTATAAAAATGCTATCTCACTATTTAAACAAACTAATTTTTCAAAAACTATTTGGTGGAAATTAAAAGTTAATATTTCTGGATATCAAAATGAAACAGAAGATTATTTAGTTACTGAAATATTTAAGAATAGAATTTTTAGGCTTATTTATTCAAATATTTCTCTAAACAACCATAAATTATCAAGAATACTTGTTCAACTATATGAAGATGGTTACGTCTGTTGGATAAATTTAGATGGATTAAATATTGAGAAATACGAATTAGGAAAACCTGAGAATTCAAAAGAAGAACACTTCTTTATAAAAGATAAAGTTAACTCAATTTTAAAATGGATCAAGGATCAATCTAAGTTAAATAATGAATACCTTTGGGGAGGAACATTAGGACCCAATTTTGATTGTTCTGGATTAATTCAGACTGCTTTTTTAAAGCATGAAATACATATACCTCGAGACTCTTCTCAAATAAAAAGTTTTTGTAAACACCTTTTTTATTACAAAAAATCATATGCGGCTCTACGACCTGGCGATCTTTTATTTTTTGGGAATGAAGAAAAATGTGATCATATTGGAATCTACAAGGGAGACGGATTGTATTACCATAGCTCTGGAAGGGATTTTGGAAGAAATGGAATAGGATTAGATACCCTAAAAAAGTCTAATGACAAAATCTCATTACATTATAAATCTAAACTAATTTCCGCAGGACGAGTAGTTAGAAATTATAGATGGGACAGAACTATACGTTAATTAACAGAGCTCATCTTTTAATTTTAAATTAAATTTAAATATTATTTATTCTTTTATTTAGGAATTAGCCAGCAGTCCAAATATTTTTAATAATTGGCATTATGGTATCTAAGTGTAATGTCCCAACAAGTAACCAAGCAAAAACAGCTCCTCCACAGCCACCTAACCAAAATCCACTTGTAAAATCAGCCCAACCAGCTCTTGTAAATAAGTCCTTTGGCGGATTATTAACCGTCGCATCTGGAGGTTGAACATTAGGTGCTTTACCAGGTGCATTGTATAGAACAAAAAGTGCAGTCAAAATATGAACAGCTCCAATAGTAGCGAGAAGTCCAGCTGTTAGAGCAAATTCAGAATTTCTCAATGGGCCAGTCATAGTGAAAGGTCCGTATAGAAGATATCCAAAAGCTGCTCCAGTTTCTAAACCTCTAAAATTAGGGGAAATACCTTCTCTGTAAAAAGGTAAATTATTTATGAAGGCTTTTGTAAAATAACCACTATTAACTGGGGTAGCTAAATTACCAACACAAGGATCAGCAACTGTTTTTACTGCCCATTGTTCTGCTACGCCAATATCATTTGGTTGTACAGAAGTATCTATATATTTCTCATCAAACTTAATAGAACTTGTTGATTCTGAGAATGATTTTTGAAAGTCGCTCATTTTTTTAATAGTTTAGTGTTTGATAATTTATTCAGTTGCTGTGATTAATCTTCCAATCAATACGATAAAAACAGCAGGCATTGCTATACCAATTAATGGAACAAAAATTGAAGGTAAAAGACTTGGTAAATCAGATGGCATAGTTCTTTAAACATCTATAAAACACTTTAGTATTTATCTGCGAAATAGTGTTAATTTTACAACTGGATGATATAAAAATTATTAACTTTTTACATGTTTAATTTTTTCGCAATTGTACTTATTATTTTTATAGGAATATTACTTCTAGTTTTTAAAAAAAGAAGCTTTAAAAATTTAATGAATAAGGGCAAATTAGATTCTATTAAATTAAAAAACCATAGAAAAAATAATATCAATTTGTTTCTAATAAAAAAAGTATTTTATACAAACACGAAGAAAAAAAGCACTCAGCATTTTATAAAAAGTCTCAAAGCAATAAAATGTTTAGTCTTTTTCAAGGAACTACAGAAGACAAATTAAAAGCGTTAAAAATTGCGGAAGAATTGGCTGATAAATCAACATTATCAATTTTAAGAATAGGATTGAGAGATATGTCTACTGAAGAGGTTGAAATTTCAGCTTTATTAATCAGAAAATTCAAATAAAAATTCAATTTCGTTTTGCACTACTTATTGATCTAATTCTATAAATTGGACGACTTTGACTTTCATGATAAGTCCTAATTAAAAGTTCACTCAATAATCCAAAGCTAAATAATTGAACCCCAGCAATTCCTAATATTAATGCAAACATCA
>QCRH01000042.1 GCA_003211955.1 Prochlorococcus sp. AG-459-O09
TGGCAAAAGTAAAGATTGGCAAATGATGCTTAGGTTAAGAAATCCGGGAGGTGAAGTCCCTGGGAAATTATTTTTAGCATTAGATGAATTATCTGAAAAACTAGGTAATGGAACACTTAGGGCCACTACAAGACAAGCCTTTCAAATGCATGGAATTAGAAAGGAGAACCTAAAGGAAGTAATTCAAACAATAGTAAATTCAATGGGCTCAACATTAGCTGCATGTGGAGACATAAATAGAAACGTTATGGCCCCTGCGGCTCCATTTGATTCTCCAGACTATAATGTTGCAAGAGCATTGGCGAAAAAAGTTGCTGATCTTCTCACCCCAATGGCTGGCCAAGGTACTTTTTTAGAGCTTTGGGCTGATGGAGATTTAGAGTACACCATAAAGCCCGACAAAGATATTGAAGCAATTAGGAAGCTCCAATTCAAAGATAACGTTTTTAGTGGGATAAAAGATGAGCCTCTCTACGGTTCAACTTATTTACCGAGAAAATTCAAATGTGCTGTTACAGTTCCTGGGGACAATTCAGTTGATCTTCTTACTAATGACATAGGAATAGTTGCCTTTACCTCTAAAGATGGAAACTTAGAAGGGTGCAACTTCTATGTTGGAGGTGGTATGGGACGCACACATAATAATGAAGAGACGTTTGCCAGAATTGCAGATCCACTTGGATATGTTGCAGAACCTTATGTTTATGAATTAATACAAAGCATTGTGGCTATTCAAAGAGATTATGGTGATAGAAAATCAAGAAAAAATTCGAGAATGAAATATCTTCTTAATAGAAAAGGTATTAAATGGTTCAAAAAGATACTTTCTGATAAGTATTTCAAAAAAGAAATTAAAAAAATCAGAAAAGAACCTGATAAGGTTCTTATTGATTACCTAGGTTGGCATAAACAAAATAAAACCTCCTATTTCGTAGGTTTACCACTATTATCAGGGAGATTATCTGGAGAGAAGAAGAATACCATCACAAATATTGTTAAAAAATATAATTTAGATTTAAGACTCACACCTAATCAAGATATTTTACTTTGTAATATCGTCAATAAAAACAGAGGTGAAATTCAAAAATCTCTATCAAAAATTGGATACGAAAATTTAGAAAACATTAATGAAATACAAAGACACGCTTTAGCTTGTCCTGCTTTACCACTTTGTGGTCTTGCAATGACTGAAGCTGAAAGAATATTACCTGATGTATTAAAAAGGATTGAAAATTTACTATTAGATCTAAAAATACAAAAGACAATATTATTCAGAATGACAGGATGTCCGAATGGATGTACAAGGCCTTATATGGCCGAATTAGCACTTGTTGGAAGTGGGCAAAACAAATATCAATTATGGTTGGGGGGAAGTAAAAATCTTCAAAGGCTTGCTAAACCATTTTTACAAAGAATGGAACTTAACGATTTAGAAAAAAATCTTCAACCATTATTTGATATTTGGAAGAGTAATTTAGATTTGGATTTCGGAGATTTTATAAATACTCAAGATGAAAATTATATATTGAATTTACTAAATAAAAATCAATAGAATTTAAATTTTTCCATAAAGGGCATTTGCTTTTTTATTTTTCCAAGCCCATAATTGATCACCATAACTAAAATGCCACCATTCATTAGGATGTTGAGCAAATCCGAATTTAGTCATAATTTCCCTTAATAAATTTCTTCTACTATTCCAAATAATTTCTTCTTCATTCTTTATGCTTGCATAAAAATAAGGATTTGAGGTCTCATCCATTTGATCAACCATGCTCCCCATTTCAAGAAGATTTCCGTCTTTATCTGATAAACAAACATCCAATGCACCCCCAGTTGAATGAGGGGGAGGACACCTAGTGTCATAAGAAGGATATGCCCAAAATTTTTCAACTTTTTTTAAAATGGATGGATAAGATTTTATATTTTCAAAAGAAATATCAATATCGGATTTTTCACACTCTAATAAAAATGCTCTTTTAAACATAAATTCCTGGACTTCTAAAGGTCGCCAACTGTCATAAATTAAAAGGTTAAAGCTACTCTTTGATATCAAATAATCATTTACTTTTACTAATCTATTTATGACCTCCTCCCTTAATTTCCAAATAGAAGTTTTATCTTTGTAAGGTGCTCCTAAATGAAAGTAAGGGTGGGGATCTAAAAACTTTAGGCAGCTAGGTATAGCTATTAATTTATCTCCATTATCTTTAATTGGTATTTTATTCCAAATTTTCAATTTAAATTTGCAATTGATTTATAGTGGCATATACATCAAAAATTACAATGATAGTTTTCAATTTAAGAAATCATGAATGAATTTATTATCAGAATTATCAATAAGTATATTTCTTAAAACAATATTTTCTTTTAAATCAGGATCATCACTAACAATCTTAATAGCCTCTTCACGAGCCTTATCAATAAGAAATTTATTGTTAGGTAAATTGTCTAGTACAAAATCAGGCAATCCGGATTGTCTATATCCTAAAATCTGGCCTGGTCCTCTAAGCTCCAAGTCTTTTTCAGCAATATAAAAGCCATCATTAGATTTTTGCAAAACACAAAGTCGTTTATTTTCTAATCCATTTTTATCGGGGGTTACCAGATAACAAAAAGATTTTGTTGATCCTCTACCAACTCTCCCCCTTAATTGATGTAGCTGTGACAATCCAAATCTGTCCGAATTATAAATAATCATAATTGTGGCGTTAGGCACATCAATGCCAACCTCAATTACTGTGGTTGAAACCAATATATTAATTTCATTCTTTAAAAAAGAATTAATTACTTCATTCTTTTCTTGTGAACTTAATTTGCCATGTAATAATCCAACTTTTTTATTAAAAAAGACCTCTTCTGATAAATATTTGAATGTTTTCTTTGCGGAGCTTAAATTCATTTTTTCTGAATCTTCTATAAGTGGCAAAATCACATAAGCTTGCTTTCCCTTGTTGATCTCATCTTCAACAATCTTGAACAAGTTAGTTAAATCATCTTCTGAAATTATTTTTGTTGTTATGGGAACTCTCCCAGGAGGGAGTTCTGTAATTTGACTCACATCTAAATCCCCATAAATAGAAAGCGCAAGAGTTCTTGGAATTGGTGTTGCTGTCATTGATAACAAGTTAGTATTTTCACCTTTATTTAATAATCTATTTCTTTGAGTAACTCCAAATCTATGTTGTTCATCAATCACGACCATCCCTAAAGCATTAAAGATGACTTTATCCTCAAATAATGCATGAGTACCTACGAGGATATCAACTAATCCATTTTTCAAATTAGAGAAAATTTCTTTTCTCTTTTTTTGAGGAGTATTTCCAGTAAGTAGTTCAACAGAAACTAAAAGGGGGTTCAAATATTTCAATAAATTTTTATAATGCTGTTCTGCCAATACCTCAGTTGGGACCATAAATGCACCTTGCAGGTTTTTTTCAATGACAAGTAAAAGAGACGCTATTGCAATTATGGTTTTACCGCTTCCCACATCTCCCTGAAGCAATCTAGACATTGGTACGGGATTAGATAAATCTTTCTCAATTTCATTTAAAACATTTTCTTGAGATTTTGTTAATTCAAAAGGAAAAGTTTTTAAAAATTCTTTTAATAAAGATTTCTTTTGAGGTATTTGTTGGGAAGTTATATTTTTATTTGACTTTCTTTTTCTAAGTAGGAACTTTATTTGAAGTAGGAATAACTCATCAAAAACCAAACGTTTTTTTGACTCAATAAGTGCCTGTTGAGTTGGTGGAAAATGAATATTAATCAACGACTCTCCTTTTGACAATAAAGATAAGGAATCAAGTTGCTTTTTATTTAAAATTTCTGGATATTGCTTTGCATAAATTAGTACCTTTTTCATAAGTTTTATAAAATTCATATTTGATAATGCTTCACCTAATGAATACAAGGGTAATATTTTGCCTGAGAAATTAAAATTATCATTATTATCCTTAAGAATTTCAATCTGCGGATCTACAAAAGTTTTGCCATATTCTGTCAATTTAACCTTACCGGAAATTGCTAATTTGGTCCCAGGAATATACAAAGATTTTTGAGATGTGAAGAAGGAGTAAGATCTAAATCTTCTTCCTAAAAAGAATTTTGTAACCTTTATTGAAGACGTTTCATCAGAAACTACAATATTCATTATTGATAAATTACTATTTTTTTTACTCTTATGAATATAAAATCTTTTAACGTTTGCGATGCAAGTGTATAAATTATCTGGTTTTAAATTTATTATCTTGACTCTATTCGTATAGTCTAGATATGTTCGTGGGAAATAATTAATTAGATCTTTTATATGAAATATCCCTAATTCATTAAGCTTATTTTTATAAACTTTTCCTACATTTTTTATCAATGAAATATCTGAATCAAAAGACAAACTTGAATCAGCTTTATTGAGAAAAACATTTTTAGAAATATTATTAGAACTTTTTATTTCTAGAGTTTTTCCTAGTTTATAAAGATTTTTTCTTGTATCTATAATTAACCTTTTTCTTTGATTTTCATTTAATTTATTATATTCATTATATTTTTTAGAAAATTCATAAAATATCCTTAAATATTCGTCTGAGAGATTTAGATTATCTAGTTTTTTTAATGATTCATGCAAATAATCATTAAAATATTTTTCTCTTCCTAAAGTATTAATAAATTTGTTTTCAGTTTCAATCGTAAGAGATTTTTGAAGAGGTCTTATCCAATCTTTAATTAATTTATTATTATTCCCGCTAATAGTCACATTTGAAAAAAGATTTATTTTTTCAACGTATCTTATTCAAAGTTATTTCTTTTTGCCTCCAATATGTCTCTTTTTTAATCAAACGCTGAAATTGATTTTTTAGCTCATTTATTTTGTTCCTTTGAATAGATAGATTTAAATTTTTAAACTCCAATTCAACAGTAGATATATTGAAGAAAATAATACTTGGAAAATTATTACCGTTTAATGATGACCGATTTAAGTTAAATTCGAAATTAATAACAAAAGGATATGGATGTTTTATCATAAATTTTTTGCCTACTAAGTAATCAAAGGAATCTTTAGATATCATTTTTTTTATTAGATTTGCCTTGAATAATTCTTGGTTAATATCATATGAAAGATTCATTAGTAAATTTTCCAATGACTTGTCTATTAAATCAAAATTATTAAGAATCTGTTTTTTTGGTAAATTATCCATTTGTTTGATATTTTCTTTTTCAAGAAGTCTTGGTTTTTCAACCTTTTCTTCTTCTATTAATTCAAGAAGGGAAGAAATAAATTGTTTTTCAAATCCTAAATTTTCAAAAATATTGTTTTTATATAAATAATTATTATGGTCGTTATGATCTAAATCAAGTGATACGAATTTCTCATAATTATGAGCTTGATAATATTCAGAAGTATTTGAAAAGTCTTTACTAATATCTAACTGTATGGGTTCTTTCAATTGAAAACCATCTTCATATTGAAATTTTTCTTTTTGATCATCCTTTGTTTTTGTGGAACTATCAAAAGTAGAAAAATTAATTTCATTATTTATATTCTTTTCAATTTCATTTATCTTTAATTGTTCTACTGTTAAAAAAGGCAAATTCGTAAATACTAATTTACTTATTTTTTTTTCAAAAAGACTAATGTATTCATTTTCATTTAAGAAATTATTATTAATTGTTGGATAACTATATATTTGATTAAGGCCTTTTTCTACAGAAATGAAAAGTAGATCTCTTACGAGATTAAGATAATGTTCATATTCCCTATGGATATTTCTAGTTAATATTCTTTTTTGTATATCTGCTCTCTCTAATTGAGAGTCAATTTTATCTATATTTATGTAATTATTGAAATTATTCAAATCATTCAAGTGACTAGTTTGTTTGCATTGATGCAACCTCTTCAGCAAAGTCCATCTGATTTTTTTCGATACCTTCACCCAATGTATATCTTGTAAAGCGTCTTACTTTGATATTTTCCCCAATTTTTGCAGCTGCTTGTTTAACAAGATCCTCAACTGTTAGAGAACTATCTTTAATGTAGGGTTGTGAAAGCAAAACAAGCTCATTAAGTCTTTTTGCTATTCTCCCTTGAACTATTTTTTCTTTAATTTGTTCTGGTTTTCCAGATAAATCATCCCTACCCATTTCAATCTGCTTTTCTTTTTCCACAACATCTTCAGGTATTTCATCAATTGATACATACTCAACATTTGGGCAGGCTGCAACTTGCATTGAAATATCCTTCAACAGAGATTGGAAAATATCACCTCTAGCAACGAAATCAGTTTCACAATTTAACTCTAGTAAAACCCCGACTCTTGATCCAGTATGTATATAGCTACCAATTGACCCTTCGGCCGCTACTCTTCCCGATTTCTTTTCAGCACTAGCTATGCCTTTCTTTCTTAACCATTCCAAAGCTTTATCTAGATTTCCTTCAGTCTCGTTAAGTGCTTTTTTGCAGTCCATCATTCCTGCGCCAGTTTTGTCTCTAAGATCTTTTACAAGTTTTGCTGTAATGTTTCCCATTTGAAGTAATAAAAAATAGTGAATAGTAATTTTTAAATTTGAATTTAATTTTTTCTTTCGGCATTAGAGCCCTTTCTACCCTCATTTATGGCATCTGCAAGTCTTCCTAAAATAAGTTGCACAGATCTAACGGCATCATCGTTACATGGAATTGGAACTTCACACAAATCTGGATCGCAATTTGTATCCAACATTGATACTAACGAGATATCTAATTTTCTAGCTTCTAATACTGCATTAGATTCTCTTCTCTGATCAACCAATACAACTACATCTGGTAATCTTCTCATACCCTTAAGTCCACCTAAGTATTTTTGTAATCTTTCAAGTTCTCTCCTTAACACTGCAGCTTCTTTTTTAGGCCTCATTGCTATTGAACCACTACTTTCCATTCTTTCAAGATCCTTTAATCTTTCAATCCTAGCTTTCATTGTTGTCCAATTAGTCAACATCCCTCCAAGCCATCTTTGATTTACATATGCAGCTCCACAGCGTGTAGCTTCCTGCGCTACTACATCTGATGCTTGTTTTTTTGTACCGACAAATAGGAAACGTTTACCGCTTTTTGCAGCGTTTCTCGTCCATTTATATGCATTGTTCATACACAATGCTGTTTTTACAAGATCAATAATATGAACTCCATTTCTCGCGCAATAAATATACTTAGACATCTTGGGATTCCAACGTCTAGTTTGATGCCCAAAATGAGCACCAGCTTCCATCATTTCTGATAGTGATACAACAGCCA
>QCRH01000043.1 GCA_003211955.1 Prochlorococcus sp. AG-459-O09
TACTGTATCACCGGTAATGCATAAGATGTTTCTAATTCCTAAAGCATTCGCTCCCAAAATGTCTGATTGTAAAGCAATTTTATTACGATCTCTACAAGATATTTGCATTACTGGTTCTATTCCATTTTCCAGTAATAGTTTGGACATTGCCAAGCTGCACATTCTCATTACAGCCCTGCTTCCGTCGGTAATGTTAACAGCATGTACCTTATCTTTCAAAAGTTGTGCTATCTTAAGAGATCTTATGGGGTCCCCACCTCTTGGCGGCATTAACTCTGCCGTTATTACCTTAGATTTTTTTTCTAAAGTCTGCTGAAGTTTCGATTTCAATTGCTTTGTTTCCTAGTTAGTTAACAAGTGTACTGAGATTGCTAAACTTAAATAATATAAAAAAGGAACTGTTTAAATGCAAATGGTTGAAGAAGAAGTAAACAACATTGATATGATGGGTCTCTCAGCAAGAGAGATGGAAATCATTGATCTAGTAGCTGATGGGCTTACAAATCAAGAAATTGCGGTAAAACTAACTATTAGTAAAAGAACTGTTGATAATCATGTAAGTAACATGTTTACAAAAACTGGTTCTAAAAACAGAGTAGCACTTTTGAATTGGGCTATGGATAACGGAAAGATTTGTAGAGATGGATTTAATTGTTGCTCACTCCCAGACTCTGATCAAGAGTAACTTTGTCATTTATTTTTTTTGTATCATTTGGCAAATCCATTAAACAATAATTAGTAGAACCTAATTCGAAGAGTTCAGCATATGCAATACATGCATCTTTGTCTGAATCAACAAATCTCAATATTCCTTCTTTGTCGTAAAGTCCATACATCTGAAGTAAAAAATTACTTTTTTAAATATAAAGAAAATATAAAGGATGAGAAGCGCTTTTGACTAGTTACTTTTGAAATTTGTCAAATAGTCTTCTCTCCACTTTGAAAAAGGATTTTTAGCGAGATTGAAATTGGAGTAATTTGTCAGCCCAGTAATTTCTTTTGAGATAAAAGATGGTAGCAATAAATCCTCCTCTTCATCGGAAAGTTCAATTTCTGCAATTTCAAGTGGATAATTATTTTCTTTAAAGCAATCTATAATCCAAGATTTTTTTTCAACTTCTAAAAAGAATCTTTCTTTTCTAATTGTGCTTGAAAGATTTGACATTATTGTTTCAGCATCATTTCGCGGAATGGAGTATTCAAATTCAAAGTTGGTAAAGCCTTTGATATGTTTTTTTAGTGTAATTTTTGAGTTTTTGCCCGAAAACCTTACCCTAATAATCCAATCATCTAAACTTTTGGATAAATATCCTTGTTCAATATAAATTTTTTTTGTTATGAATTTTTTCCAGTTATCATTTTTTATAAGAAATCTTCTTTCTATTTCTATGGCCATTTAATTTTTTGCATTTTTTTGAGATAAATCACCTTTCCAATCGAGTTTTTTAATTAGGGTATTATAATAATTGATGCTTTTTTTAAACTTGATAATTTTGCAGGGTGTTTGCCCTTTTTTGATCTCACAATAATGAGTTTCCTTAATAGTCATACATTTTGAACCGTCCCTCCATAATTTAATTTCCCCTTTGCTTTTTTTAACAGGTTTAATAATTACCTTACTTGTGTTAGGTATAACTATTGGTCTACTAGCCAAACTCATCGGGCATATAGGATTAATTATCATTGCATCAATACTAGGGTGCACTATTGGACCACCTGCAGCCATTGAGTAGGCTGTTGAACCAGTAGATGTAGATATGATTAATCCATCACCTTTATATTCATTTACCTTCTCGTTATCTATTTCAATTTGTATTTGGTTGGTAGGAGAAATATCTTCTTCAACAGACTTAAAATAAAAATCATTTAAGGCGTCGTAGCTTTTTATAACCTTTTTCTCAGAACTTGTCTCATTAATACAAACATTACAATTTAATCTATTGCGAAAGTCAATTGTATATTCTTCGTTTTCAAGGATTTCAATAAAAGATTTGTCAAACAAAAAATCTTTTTCTTGCGTAAGGAATCCCAAATTACCACCAATATTAATGCTCAACAAAGGAATATCATAATCAGCTAGAACATTAGAACATTTTAGGAAGGTTCCATCCCCACCAAGAACTATGCCAATATTTGGCTTCAATTCTTGATTATAAAGTTGTTTTTCAATTTCATCTCTTTGAAAATCACTTTGAATTCTGTTTGCTTTTATATTTTTAGCTTTGAGGGCTTTTTCACAGAATTTAGAAGCCTCTTTAGCTATAGAACTATCTGAACGATATACGATAAGCACTAATGAAAGTTTCATTTAATGGTTTTACCATTTTAATAAATTAAAACTTTCCATATCAACGGTCACCCTATTTCTGTAAAGAGATAATAATATAGCTAATCCAACGGCTGCTTCTGCGGCAGCAACAGTGATAACAAAAATTGTAAAAACTTGTCCTTGAATTAAATTATTATCAACATAGGAAGAAAACGCCATCAAATTTATATTTACTGCATTGAGCATTAATTCAATGCTCATAAGAACCCTGACGGCATTTCTGCTATTTAATAATCCCCAAATACCAATACAGAATAGTACTGAAGATACTATTAAAAAAGCTTGAATAGGAATTGATTCTAGACTCATCATAAGAAAGTTGAAAGGTTAATTTTTATTTGTAAGTAATGGTTCTGATGATTTTTCAATTAACTCTTGATCAACAGGCAATCCAGTTGAAATATCCTTGCTCATTACATCTCTTCTAGCTAAAACAATAGCCCCAATCATTGCCATTAAAAGTAAGACTGAAGCTAATTCAAATGGGAGTAAATAATCACTAAATAGATGTTCACCAATTCTGATAGTTGATTCTTCTCCTATAGAGTTTTGAGGACTCGATAAGCTCCATACATTGGTCAAGTCAACTCTTATTAAGAGGCTTAGTAGTGTTAAACATATTGATGTTGATATAATTCTTCTGGATTTAATATCACTGATGGGCTTTAAATCTTCTTTTTTATTGACTAGCATTATTGCAAAGATTATTAATACATTCACTGCACCCACATAAACTAAAACTTGTGCCGCAGCAACAAAACTTGCATTCAAAAGAAGATATAATCCTGCAACACTCATGAAAACTCCTCCTAGAAGAAAAGCTGAATAAACAATACTTTCTAGCAATACAACACCTAGTGCTCCAATAAGGATAACTAAGGATAAAACTGAAAAACAAATAATTTGAGTTGTTAATGCAATGGACATAAATTAATGGAAATTAATTGTTTGGATTAGAAATTTTATCTTTATTTTCATTGGATTCAGGCCTCATCCAATCAAAGACTTCATCAGGTAGTTTACCAACTCTAGTATCTGAAGCTGGTATTTCATGAGGATCCATAACTCCTTTAGGGAGATAGGTAAGTTCTCTTAGAGGTTTAACTGAAGGATCTGTTGTAACATTTGTCGGTAGTCTACCAAGTGCAACATTATCAAAATTTAGATTGTGTCTGTCAAAAGTAGCTAATTCATATTCTTCTGTCATTGATAGACAATTAGTTGGACAATATTCAACACAATTTCCGCAAAATATACAAACTCCAAAGTCTATGGAATAATTTCTAAGTTCCTTTTTTTTGGTTTCTTTGTTCATTACCCAATCTACTACTGGTAGATTTATGGGGCATACTCTCACACAAACTTCACAAGCAATGCATTTATCGAATTCATAGTGTATTCTTCCTCTATATCTTTCAGAGGGTATTAATTTTTCATATGGATATTGGACAGTAACAGGTCTTCTTCGAAGATGATCAAAAGTTACTGATAAGCCATTGTATAAATATTTGCCAGCATTAAAAGCTTCTTTGATATAGCTATTTATTTGATGAAGGAAATTTTTCATTTTGAAGAATTCACTCAGTTATTATTATTTTAGTGGATTAATTTTAAATTTAAGTATTTTTACTTAAGTTTAACCACCAAAGAATTGCGGAAATGCAAGTTTTAATCCTGCAGTTATCAAAAGATTAGCAAGAGAAATTGGAAGAAGAAACTTCCATCCTAAATCTAATAGTTGATCTATTCTTACTCTCGGAGTTGTCCAACGCAATAATATTGCAATGAAAACTAAAAGATATGCTTTCAATACAGTCATAACAATTCCTATGGATGCAGTGAAAACTTGTATGAAGGGTGCATTAATGGGCAAATTTAGAAACTTAGCTATTAATTCAACTGGAATAGGAAAACCCCATCCTCCTAAATAAAGTATTGATACCAATAAAGCTGAAAGGATTAAATTAATGTAACTACCAAGATAGAACAATGCAAATTTCATCCCTGCATATTCAGTTTGATATCCTGCAACTAATTCTTCTTCAGCTTCGGGCAAGTCAAATGGAAGCCTCTCACATTCTGCAAGAGCACAAATCCAAAAGACTATAAAACCAACTGGTTGTCTCCAAATATTCCAACTTAGAATTCCAGCTCCACTTTGTTGGTCGACAATGTCAACAGTACTTAGAGAATTTGTCATAAGTACGATAGCCAGCACAGATAAAGCTAGAGGAATTTCATAACTTATTGATTGAGCTGCTGCTCTTAAACCCCCTAATAAAGAATACTTATTATTTGATGCATATCCGCTCATAAGAAGGCCAATTGGCTGAATGCTGCTTAAAGCGATCCATAGGAAAATTCCAATACCAACGTTACTTATTAAAAGGTTTTGTCCAAAAGGAACAATTAGCCAGGAAAGAATCACTGGGACAAGAACTAATATAGGTCCTGCAGTGAAGAGAATTCCGTCGGCTTTAGCAGGAATAATATCCTCTTTGACAAGTAACTTAAGACCATCTGCAATTGGTTGGAGGACGCCAAGCGCTCCTGCATATTCAGGACCTATTCTTTGTTGAGCAGCAGCAGATATTTTTCTTTCAAGCCAAACTGTTACTAAAACGCCAACAACTGCCGCTACCAAAACCAAAAGCATAGGTAGAGGGAGCCAAATTATATGAGCGATTTCGCTGGAAAGGCCAAAACCTTTTAAGAATTCATTAAAACTATATTCGAGATCTAATCCGTATTCCAAAATTTTTATGTTATTTACTTAATAGATTAACTCTTCACAAACAATATGTGTGTTTTTTATGAAAAGCTGCAAATATTATTCTCTATTTTCTAAGCTGATCCAATCTCTTGGTGCTGAACCTGTATAGATTTGCGATGGTCTGAAAATTCTATTTGCTCCAAGTTGCTCTCTCCAATGAGCTAACCATCCAGCCACTCTAGATATGGCAAAAATTGGAGTAAATAAATCACGAGGAATACCAAGTTTTCTATAAACAAGACCAGAATAAAAATCCACGTTAGGGAATATACCCTTAGGTCCAAGTCTTGGTATTGCCTCTGCCTCAAGTGATTTTGCAACTTCATACATTTCATCTGCTCCAAATCTTATAAAAAGCTCTTCTGCCAGTTTTTGAAGAATTATTGCTCTTGGATCTTTGACTTTATATTCTCTGTGGCCAAAGCCCATTATCTTACTTTTATTTTTTATTGCATTATCTAAAAAAGACCCAGCATTTTCTGGGGTTTTAATCTCTTCTAACATTGCAATCACATCCTCATTTGCTCCTCCATGCAGTGGGCCAGCCAGGGTCCCCACTGCAGAGGCGATGACAGCATATGGGTCTGTAAGAGTACTTGCAGTCACTCTAGCGCTAAATGTACTAGCGTTTAAACTATGTTCGGCATGCAGAATTAAACACCTGTCAAAAACTTTTGCAGCGATAGGATCTTGTTCTTTTTCAGTCAGCATGTAAAGAAAATTTGATGAGTAAGTTAAATCATCTCTAGGTTGAATTGGGTCTTGTCCTTTTCTTATAAGTTGAAACGCAGCAATCATTGTGGGAATTTTTGCTATTAGTCTTATCACTGCGTTATAGATGTAATTAGGATCATCTATTGCTCTACGTGAATAGAATAACCCCAAAGAAGCAGCACTAGATTGAAGAGCATCCATAGGATGACCTGTCGCAGGGAAACATTTCATCATATCTCTGACTCTAAAACTTAACCTTCGATGCATCTGAACTTCTTGCTCAAAATCTCTAAGTTGAATAGCCGTGGGCAATTCACCCCAAATCAACAGGTAAGCAGTTTCTAAAAAACTGCTTTTTTTGGATAGTTCCTCAATAGAGTACCCTCTATACAGTAATTTACCTATGTTGCCGTCAATATCACAGATAGATGAATTAGTAACTGGGACACCCTCTAATCCTGGTTTTAAAATTAGTTTGTTATTGTCCAATTGCTTAATTCAATATCAAATACTTATAGATTAAAGATAGTCAAATAATTTTTAATTAACCACAAGTTATTAACTTCACAAAAATTTCAAATGATTGTCTTTGAAGCTTATTTAAATACTTTTTTTAAGGTATTTTTAAACTTATTTCTGTATAAAGAATTGGATTTTTTTCTGGAATAGATTGACTTATGATTTCTAGATATTCTTCAGTTGATATTTTTAAAATATTTCTAATGAGAAAATTAAGATCTTCCAAATCAGGTAAATATCTAATTTTATTGGAATTTTCATCTTTGATATCAACTTTTGCATAAAGTAAATTAGATTTATCTTTATAACTTTTTAGGTTGAAAAATTTTTTTGAGATTCTTTCTAGTTTTTTGCTATCTATTAAAAAATTACTTATGAGCTGCAAACCTCCTGATTCTATTGAATAGATATTTTCAAAAGTTAATTGTTTTATTCCATCGTTTTTTTCTTCAAGAATATTTTTGGAGTATATTGAGTAAATATCTTCATTTTTTTTTAAAGTATATTTGTTGAAATCTTTTAGTTTTTTCAAAGAACCTAAATCAAATTGATTTTCAGTATTTTTTTCAAATGTAAAAAGCCAATCTTTTTTCGAATTAAGAATTAAGATGTTTTGATTTGTATTTTGGTTAAAATCTTCAAAAAAACTTAATTCAAAATTATTTATAAGAGGTTTTAG
>QCRH01000044.1 GCA_003211955.1 Prochlorococcus sp. AG-459-O09
ACCTCTGAGAAGAAGGAAATCCTTAAATACAAAGCTCTTGCAATCAAGTTTTTCAGCATAAGATGATTTTTTTATCCTTGCGTAATGTCCGGTCGCAATATGAGTAAAGTCTTTTTTGCTTATTGCGTAATTAAGCATCTCTTCAAACTTTACATTCTTGTTACACATCGAACATGGAAGTGGAGTGAATCCTTTCTCATAGCTTTCAGTAGTTTTTTTAATTACCTCTCTTTCGAAAATTTCTCTTGAGTCTATTATTTTATGATTAATTCCCAAATCTTCACAAAGGCCAGCAGCATCTACTAATCCTTCAGAACAACAGGAACCTTGTCCTTTCATTAGCCAAAGTGTTAGTCCCTCAACATTCCAGCCTCTTTCTACAAGAAGAGCAGCTGAAAGGGAACTATCAACACCACCAGAAAGACCTACAATAATATTTTTCTTCTTTTTAGTTTTATTATTAGAAGAAAAAAAGTTCTCTAATTTTTTATCCTTTTGTGTCTTTAACATGGAAGTTTTAATTTTGAACAGTACTTCAATTGCTTTGTACTAATTATGAACGAAATTTTATGGCCAACAATTGACTCTAAACATTTAATTGTTGATTCAAAGCAAATGTTGATTTTAGAGAAAGAAATGTTTTCTGATGGAATGCCTCAAGAAGCATTGATGGAAAAAGCTGGTATTCAAATTAGTAGATGGCTCTTGAAAAGGAAACCTCTTCTAAAGTATGGAATAACTGTTTTTATAGGTCCTGGGCATAATGGTGGGGATGGTGCAGTAATAGCTAGAGAGCTTTTTTTGAAAGGTTTTTTAGTAAAGGTATGGTGTCCATTCCCGATAAAAAAAACACTAACAAATAACCACCTTAATTATCTTACATCTATTGGTGCCACAAAATTAGTAGAACCACCTGATGCAAATGGTAAAGAACTTTGGATTGATGCGGTTTTTGGTAATAATCAAACAAGAAAAGTTGATAATAAATTAATTAAACTTTTTAATCAAAAATTTCATAACAAATATGGCAAGGTAATAAGTATTGATATTCCAACAGGATTATGCCCTGATAAAGGAGAGCCTTTTTTAGATAACGCAGTAAAGGCAGACTATACCTTGGCAATTGGTCTTAATAAGATTGGATTGACGCAAGATTCTGCATTACCTTTTATTGGAGAATTGCACCATATAGATGTTGGGCTAGCTATTAGTAAACTGTCCAAAGTTGATAAAAAGATTTTTAAGATTACTTACGAAGATTTAAAAAATATTGATCTACCTTCTTTACCAAAAAATTCCAACAAATATAAAAGAGGTAGAACATTATTAATAGCTGGAAGTGAAAAATATCCTGGTGCTGCATACTTAGCATTAAAAGGGGCGATAGCAAGCGGAGCGGGCTATATCTCGGCTGTCCTGCCTGAGTTAGTTGCTGAATCTATTTGGCAAGTTGCACCAGAAATAGTTTTAAAGGATATTATGCAATCTAATCAAAATGGAAATGCATCTTTATTTAGAGCATTAAAGAATATTGATTTGAGTGCATTTGATTCAGTAGCTGTCGGACCAGGAATAGGAATTGATAATGATGATTGGCAAAAATCAAAAGACTATCTTATGGATTATGGAGGGTTATTGATCTTGGATGCAGATGCACTTAATAGAATTTCGGAATCTAAGTTAGGGTCAAATTTCTTTTTAGAGAGAAAATTTAAAACATGGATTACACCACATAGCAAAGAATTTCGAAGGTTATTCCCCAATATCAATTCTGCTACCAATTTAGGACTAGCTCGTGATGCTGCAAAAGAATTTAACATTAGTATTTTATTTAAGGGAGCTAACAGCATAGTTGCTGATAGTAAAAAAGTTTGGCAACTTTTCGGAACCGATTCACAGACAGCTCGAGCTGGACTGGGGGATCTTTTATCTGGATTTATAGCTGGCAGTTCTGCGATTGATTTAAACTTTTGTAGAAATATAACAACAGATTTTTTTGCTAAATACGTACTTTTACATTCATTTGCTGCATCAAAGTGCAAAAAAGGGTCAAATGCTTCTGCTATTGGTGACGAATTGTCAAAATTAATAAGAAATTTAAAAATGAGACAAATATCTTGAAAGAAACAATTTAAGAGAGTTATTTATAGTTTTAAACACATAAGTGTACAAATATTACTTGAAATCTGAAGCGCGCATTAAGTATTTGGCTATTTCATCAAAAGTATAAGAGAGTTTTAGTACCAAAAATGGGTTAAATATGGTTTCATCATTACCAACACAAGCAGAACCGCCAAAAAGAAGAAGTAATGATCCAATTAGCTGGTATTTGCAGAACATCGGTAGAGTTCCTTTATTAACTCCCGCTGAAGAGATTGAATTGGGTAATCAAGTCCAAAAAATGATGATTCTTACAGAAGATGGACAATTAAATGAAAAGATAAATGAATTTACAACTCAGCAAAAAAGAACAATTAAAATTGGTCGAAGAGCTAAAGAAAGAATGATGAAAGCTAATTTAAGATTAGTTGTCAGTGTTGCAAAAAAATATCAAGGCAAAGGACTGGAACTTCTTGATTTAGTACAAGAAGGTTCTCTTGGGTTGGAGAGGGCTGTTGAAAAATTTGATCCGACAAGGGGATATAAGTTTTCTACATACGCTTTTTGGTGGATTAGACAGAGTATGACAAGAGCAATTGCATGTCAATCAAGAACAATCCGTTTGCCAGTACACTTAAGTGAAAGGTTAGCTTCTATTAGAAAAGTTAGTAGAGATTTGGCTCATAAACTTGGTGCTATGCCCAGCAGGATTGAAATTGCAGAGGCGATGGAAATTGATGTAGAAGAATTGGATTCAGTTTTGAGACAAGCCTTATCGACAAGTAGTTTAGATGCTCCAGTAAATGGCGATGACGGCAGAAGTTTTTTAGGTGATTTGATTGCAGATAGTAATAATGAAGAACCTTTAGATCAAGTTGAACAAAAAATGCATCAAGAGCAACTTGGGAAGTGGTTAAGTCATTTAAGCGAGCAAGAACAACATGTTCTCAAATTAAGATTTGGACTTGATGCAAATGAGAGGCATACACTTGCTGAAATTGGAAGATTATTAGAAGTTTCCAGAGAAAGAGTAAGACAAGTTGAACTTAAGGCACTAAGAAAATTAAGAAATTTAACTAGAAAATTACCTAGCAGTATTTAATCTAATCTTCTGCCCAAATATATTTAGTTAATTCTTGTGAAGGGGGTTCGGGTGCTTCAATAGCATTTTTAACTGACTCCGATATTTCAACATCAATTTTCTTTTCAATAATTTTTAATTCTTCTTCCGTTGCAAATTTACCGTCAATAATTTCTTTGGCTAACTTCTTAATAGGATCTCTTTTTCCCCAAAACTCCTTCTCTTCTTCAGACCTTAATTCATCTGGATCTGCAAGAGAATGACCTCTGTATCTATAGGTTAAACATTCTAAAAGTGTGGGACCTTCTCCTGCTCTGGCTCGATTAATTGCTCTTTGTGCTGCTTCTCTTACTGCCAATACATCCATTCCATCAACTTCCTCGCCGTGCATACCAAAAGCAGACGCTTTTCTCCAGATTTCAGGATTACTAGTAGCTCTATCATGAGCCATACCAATAGCCCATTTATTATTTTCAACAACAAAAATTATTGGTAATTTCCATAACTGGGCCATATTTAAGCATTCAAAAAACTGCCCATTATTGCAAGTCCCATCCCCAAAGAATGCTGCAGTTACCGCATCACTATCAATATTACCAGCAACTTCCTTTTTGTATTTACTGGAAAAGGCTGCCCCTAAGGCAACTGGAATTCCCTCTCCAATAAATGCATATCCTCCGAGTAAGTGATGCTCTCTTGAAAATAAGTGCATGGATCCACCTCGGCCTTTGCTGCAACCAGTAGCTTTACCAAAAAGTTCACTCATTACTTCAAATGAGGGAACACCCGCACTTAGTGCATGAACATGATCGCGATAGGTACTACAAAACCAATCATGTTTCTTTTTCATGGCGCCAATTACTCCCGTGCTTATAGCTTCTTGACCGTTATATAAATGAACGAAACCAAACATTTTTCCCCTGTAATACATTTCTGCACACTTATCTTCAAACCTACGACCAAGCGTCATGTCTTTATAAAGAAATAATCCGGTTTCTCGATCTAATTCGGCTTTTTTTATGTCTTGAAGATTTGAAATTCTCTCTACGTGTGTTTCCAAGAAAAATACCTTAACGAAGTTTTGATTTGTTAACATTCTAAGCCGTGAAGGGCGATTTTCATGATTTTTTTTTAAAACTCTGTAAGACCTTATGAAAAAAATTTTTAACTTGATAAAATTTGTCTAAGATTTTTCAATAGGATATTTGCTTGGAACTTCCTTTAGACCATTTTCGTTTAATTGGCGTAAGCCCCTCTGCAACTTCTGAGGAAATATTAAGGGCGTTTCAATTGCGGTTAGATAAAACACCTGATGAAGGTTTTACTTATGAAGTTTTAACCCAAAGATCTGAGTTGCTTCGCCTCACTGCCGATCTACTTACAGATCCAGAAAGCAGAAGAGAGTACGAAAATTTGTTATTAAATGGGAAGTCTGGATTAGATTTTTCCTCAAATAGAGAAGTAGCAGGATTAATACTTCTTTGGGAATCGGGTTCACCAAAAGAAGCTTTTAAAATTACGAGAAAATCATTGCAACCCCCTCAAACTCCAGCTTTAGGAAGTAGTAGAGAAGCTGATTTAACATTATTGGCTGCTTTAACAGCTAGAGATTCTGCAATTCAAGAACAACAGCTTAGATCCTATTCTAATGCGGCAGACTTTTTAAATGAAGGTATACAACTTTTACAAAGAATGGGAAAGCTTGGAGACATAAGAAAAGAACTTGAAGAAGATTTGATTGCTTTGCTTCCTTACAGAATCCTAGATCTACTTAGTAGGGATCTAAATGATCAAGAGTCTCATAAAAAAGGCTTAAGTATGTTGGAAAATTTTATTATCAAAAGAGGTGGTTTGGAAGGTAATAACAAATCTGAACAAAAAGATTATTTAAATCAGCAAGAGTTTGAAGCTTTTTTTAAACAAATTAAGCCATTTTTGACAGTACAAGAACAGATTGATTTGTTTCTTGAATTACAAAAAAGAGGATCATTAGAAGCAGGATTTTTAGCATTTCTATCCTTAACAGCTATTGGTTTCTCTAGAAGAAAGCCGGAAAAATTATTTGAAGCGAGGAGAATTTTAAAGAAACTAAATTTGTCCGGTCTTGACTCAATGCCTCTATTAGGTTCTTTAGACTTACTCTTAGCTGATATTGATCAAGCTTCTGCAAGATTTTCAAGTAGTTCTGATGAAAATTTACGAGATTGGCTCATTAATTATCCTGGAAATAAGTTAGAAGCAATATGTATTTTCTGTAAAAATTGGTTAGAGAATGATGTTTTAGTTGGATATAGAGACATTGACTCAAAAGATGTGGATTTAGATTCTTGGTTTGAAGATAGGGAAATTCAAGAATTTATAGAAAAATTAGAAAAGAAATCAAATAGAATAGCAATTAGATCAAATCTTCAAAACCAACAGACTGAGAAGGAATCCTCCACAAAAACATCTGAAGATTTTGATAATTTACTAGGTAATATTGATGAAAGAAGATTACCTTGGCCTGGTGGCATAAAACAAGACTATGAAAAGGTTGAGACCAAAGAAATCGAATTCAATGAGGAATACTTTAAGAAAAAACCAATAGAGTTTTATAATTTATTAATTGAAAAAATTGCTGAATTAAAGTTTAGTTTTGGCGAATTTATAAAGGATAAAGAGATTATTAATCGTTCGCCTTATTTAATTTATATCTATGCTTTCTTGATCTTATTTGTATTTGGTATTGGTATTGGATTTTTAAGAAATAATTTAAAAAAATCAATTCAGGACGAAGCTATTGCTGAAAAACCTTTAATTGCTATAGATAAAAATCAAAAGCTTGGTGAGATAGATGTTATTCGAGAAATAAAAAAAAATCCTTCAAGTAAATTGAATCATATTTCTGATAAATCTACTTCAATTATTTCCTATGAATTCAAAGAACTTAAAACAGCTTCACCTTCTTTGGAAGATATAAGGAATTTAATTAATGGATGGCTTCTAA
>QCRH01000045.1 GCA_003211955.1 Prochlorococcus sp. AG-459-O09
GACGGAGCTCTCTTAAAGATTACAAATCACACAGTAAAGACTTTTGCAGCAGGCAGGACTGATGCTGGGGTTCATGCATCAGGACAAGTAGTGCACTTTGATGTTGATTGTGTTATTCCAGGAAATAGTTATTCTGATGTCTTAAATGGTCTTTTACCCTCAACAATTAGGATCTTAGAATCAGTTGAGGTTAAAGATAGCTGGCATGCATGCTATTCAGCAATGTATAGACATTATCGATATGTTATTAATAACAGTAAATTCCCTAACTTGTTCATTAATAATTGGTCATGGCATAGATATCAAAAAGTACTAGATGAAGTTTTAATGTTAAATGCATCAAAGACAATGATAGGAGAACATGATTTTTTTGCTTTTCAGAAAAGTGGTAGTAATAGAACAAACTCTATTACAAAAATAAAAAATATAGATATTAAAAGAGTAGAAGATTTGATTTTAGTTGATATTAAAGCTACTGGTTTTCTATATGGAATGGTCCGTTTAATTATTGGTCAACTAGTTTTAGTTGGAGAAAAAAAAATATCGCCAGAAATTTTTACAGATAGATGGTTAAACAAGAAGAAAAATGATGTTAAAGAATCTGCTCCAGCTAAGGGATTATGTTTTGTTAACGCTGTTTATGAAGAAAATGTTTTTAAAAAGATTAATAATAATGATTTTTTCCCTGTATTTTTGATTAAGGGTTTTTCTTAAGTAAGGTTTAATTAAGCGATTTTTTTGTGTAAATCATTCAAAACTGTTGTTTAATATTCCTCCCATAAGGTAGAATTTAATATTAAATTTAAATTTATTTGCATCAGTTTGATAAATGAATAAAACAATTACTCCATCTTTAGAAAACATTGAAAGAAATTGGTTTTTAGTTGACGCAAAAGATAAGACACTAGGGCGACTTGCTACAGAAATTGCTTCTGTATTAAGAGGTAAAAATAAACCAACTTTTACACCTCATTTAGATACTGGAGATTTTGTTATTGTAGTAAATGCCGAAAAAGTTGAGGTAACAGGTAAAAAAGCATCACAAAAGTTGTATAGGAGACATTCTGGAAGGCCCGGAGGGATGAAAATTGAAAAATTTGAGTCTCTACAAGAAAGAATTCCTGAAAGAATCATCGAGCAAGCAGTTAAGGGTATGCTGCCGCATAACTCTTTAGGAAGGCAGCAATTTAAAAAACTAAAAGTTTATAAAGGTGCTGATCATCCTCATGCTGCTCAGAATCCTGTATTATTAAGTAGTTAATTTATCAAAATGAATAGTCAAATAAAAAACAAAGCTGTGTACTGGGGAACTGGAAGAAGAAAAACTTCAGTAGCAAGAGTTCGCTTGATTCCAGGAAATGGACTAATAAAAATTAATGGTCGTTCTGGAGATGATTACTTAAACTTTAATCCTCTGTACTTAAATTCAATAAAATCACCTTTGCAAACATTAGGCCTTGAAAATTCTTATGATATTTTGGTAAATGTTTTTGGTGGTGGATTGACTGGTCAAGCAGATGCTATAAAGCAAGGAGCAGCAAGAGCACTTTGCGAATTATCTCCTGAAAATAGGAAACCGCTTAAAACTGAAGGTCATCTCAGTAGAGATCCTAGAGCTAAGGAAAGAAGAAAATATGGTCTTAAAAAAGCAAGAAAAGCTCCTCAATTCTCCAAACGTTAAAGGAATTTAAATCATGCCAAAATCAGAAATACACCCAAAATGGTATCCAGATGCAAAAGTTATTTGTAATGGAGAAGTTGTAATGACAACTGGCTCAACGCAGCCTGAATTACATGTTGATGTATGGAGTGGAAATCATCCCTTCTTTACTGGAACTCAAAAGATTCTTGATACAGAAGGTAGGGTTGATAGGTTTATGAAAAAATATGGAATGGGTTCAGCTAATTCAGCCACATCAAAAGAGCAAAAAGAAGAAATAGATTCTAAAAAATAGAATTTTCAAAAATTAAGCACAATTTTAATTGGAATACTCAACATTAATTGCAAGGTTGAAAACTGCTTCAGAAAGTTTTGAAAATTTGGAAGTGCAACTTGCAGATCCTGATATAGCTAATGATCCAAAAAAATTAGAATCAATAGCAAGAGAAAGGTCAAAATTGGAACCTTTGGTGATTGATTTTAATAAGTTACTTGATACAGATAAAGAAATCGAAGATTCAAAAAATCTACTAAAAGAGAATAGAAATGATAAAGAAATGGAATCTTTGATAAATGAGGAGTTAATAACTCTAGAGGAATCTAAGAGTGAACTGATTCAAAAAACCACAATCGCCTTATTGCCAAAAGACCCAAGAGATGAAAGAAGTGTAATGTTAGAAATCAGAGCCGGCGCAGGAGGTAACGAGGCTTGTATCTGGGCAGGTGATTTAGCAAGAATGTATGAAAGATACGGACAAAAAATTGGATGGTCTGTAAAACCTGTTAGTGCTTCCGAGTCAGATATGGGTGGATTTAAGGAGTTAGTTATTTCGGTAAAGGGAGATTCTGTATATAGTCAACTTAAATTTGAGGCTGGTGTACATAGAGTCCAAAGAGTTCCAGCTACTGAATCTCAAGGTAGAGTTCACACCTCTACTGCTACAGTGGCCGTTATGCCTGAGGCTGATCCTGTTGAGGTTAAAATTGATCCAACAGATCTAGAGGTTGGAACAGCAAGATCAGGAGGTGCTGGGGGACAAAATGTTAATAAGGTAGAGACAGCTATTGATCTTCTCCACAAGCCTACAGGAATAAGAGTTTTTTGTACTCAAGAGAGATCACAATTGCAAAATCGCGAACGAGCAATGGAAATTTTAAGAGCTAAATTGTATGAAATTCAATTAAAAGAAGCCAATGCAAAAGAGAGGTCTCAAAGGCTTTCCCAAGTGGGAACAGGCGATAGAAGTGAAAAAATCAGAACTTACAATTTTAAAGATAACAGGACAACTGATCATAGATTAGGTTCCAATTTTTCTCTGGAGCCAATTCTTGCTGGTCAATTGGAAGAAGTCATTAATGCATGCATAGCGCAAGAACAAAAAAGAATGATGGAAGATTTTAATAAAGAAGTAAATTAAGATTTTTTTATTAGATTGCGACCCCTATTACGTATTTACTCCATTCTTTATGTCTGCCAGAGTCAATTTGTCTTGTAGCTTCAAAATTTAGATTGCTTAATGGACGATAAGGCTTACGTTTTAAGGGCATATTCGCCTCTTCGGGGGTTCGATTACCTTTTTGTACATTACATCTGAGACATGCTGTAGTAACATTTTCCCAGTTATCTGTTCCACCTCTGCTTCTCGGTAAAACATGATCTATTGATAGGTCACTACCTCTATAGTTACAGTATTGGCAAGAATTATTATCTCTTAGAAGAATATTTTTTCTTGTTAAAGAAACTTCTCTAAAAGGAACTTTGACGTAGTAACGAAGTCTTATAACTGTCGGCAACTTTTTCCCGCTATGTATTGAATATGTTTTATCTTCCTCTAAACTTTCTGCTTTACCTTTAATCATCAAAATTACAGCTCTTCGCCAGGAAGTGATGTTTAAAGGTTCATAAGATGCATTTAAAACTAGAGTCTGGCCCATGCCAAAAAACAATTTACATGTCATGCTAACTGTATATTTCTATAAGCGCATATATTTGTGCAAAGTTAATGCAAAATACTCAAACAAATCAGGTATTTAATTTTGACAAATTTTCAAATTTTGAAAAAGATATAGATCTAAAACAAAGAGCATGGATTGAAGTTAAAGGCAAAGCAATAGAAACAAACGTTAGACAGTTAAGATCTAAATTAATTAAAAATTGTCAAATTATGGCAGTCGTTAAAGCTGATGGATATGGACATGATGCGAAATTAGTATCAGAGTATGCTATCAAAGGTGGAGCATCTCAATTAGGTGTTGCCACATTAAATGAAGGCATTAAGCTTCGTTCTTCTGGAGTTAAAAAACCAATACTTATACTGGGAAATCTTTATACAAAAAGGGATCTTATTATATGTTTTAAAAATGATCTTATGCCAACTATCAGTAGTATAAGAGAATGTTTAATTTGCAATAACATCGGTAAGCACTTTGGATTGAAATTTTCTTTACATCTTAAAGTTGATACGGGAATGTCAAGATTAGGATTTGAATACAATAAATTTGTTCAGCAATTTGAAAAAATCAAATCTTTTGACAATATTTCTATTGATGGAATATATAGTCATTTATCATCTGCAGATGAACCCAACTCATTAGATCCAAAAAGTATTACACAATTACAAAGGCATAAGTTTCAGGATTTATTAAAGCAAATTAATGTTGATAGAAATAAAAATATCAAGATTCATTTGGCTAATTCAGCGGGAATGCTTCTTGATAAAAAGTTTCATTTTCATATGGTACGTGTTGGATTATCTATGTATGGATATAAACCTTTGTCAAAATTAAATAAAAATTTGTTGCTTAAACCAGCCTTATCTTTGAAGGTCAAAGTAGCTTTTATAAGAACTATTGATAAAGGTGTAAGTGTAAGTTATGGAGGCAAATTTGTTAGTCATAGAACAACTAAGTTAGCTGTATTAAGTATTGGTTATGCAGATGGTGTACCAAGAAATCTTTCGGGCAAGATTAACGTTATCCATAATAATAAATTGTATTCTCAAGTCGGATCTATAACTATGGACCAAATGATGGTAGACATAACAGATTCTAATGAAATTAAAGTTGGTAGTACCATGATACTACTAGGATCTGATGGAGATAAAACAATTTCTCCTCTTGAATGGGCAAGAAAATCTAAGACTATCCCTTGGGAAATTCTTTGTTCTTTTAAAAATAGATTACCGAAAGTTCAAGTAGATTAGACATTTCGATTAAATAAAAAATTTTGAATGTTTGCATAAAAATTGATAATGTATAAGAACTGGAGAGGTGGCTGAGTGGTTGAAAGCGGCTCCCTGCTAAGGAGTTACAGGAGGTAACTTTTGTCGAGGGTTCGAATCCCTCCCTCTCCGTAATTTGTTAAGAAAATTTTTAATTAATATTTGTTTTAAAATAAGTCAAAATTAATTTCTTTGAGGTCATAAATAGAATTTATAATCAAGTCAGCGCCTGCATTTCTAAGATTTTTTTCGTAAAAATCGCGTTCTTTTAATCGAGAATTGAAATGTAAATGAGGTGGAGCTATTCCGATACTTATGAATTTCTGAGATGGAATTTCCTTTCTAGCGTTTATAACTGTATTTATATCTGCAATAGTATCTCCTACATATGCGATGGGAATATTTGATTCACCAAGTTTATCTCCAATAAGTTTTTTTGATAAGTTAATAAAACCTCTAGGGTCAGGCTTTTCAGGGGCATCTCCCATAGATATTAATGGTGGTGATTTTAGTCCAAGTCTTTTTTCTAAAACAAATTTTGCAGAAGCAGACTCTGCACCACTAACAAAACCCCAGATTATTCCATTGCTTTGAATTAAATCAAAAAACTTTTTATCAACTAATAACTCCTCATTTGTTATGTATCCAGACCAATATTTACTATCTTTATTTGGATCTCCACCAAAGTAAAACTCTTCAAAACATTTTACTATTTCCTCTCTTGGAGGGATTTTAAGGGTTAAGTTATCTTTTTTGATACATCTTTTTATAAGTTCTAAACTTAAATCCCAGTCATTATTCCAGATCCCTTCATTTTTTGCATTATCAATATCCATATAACTTGGCTCCCATCCGCAAAATTTGTAAACTGTTTTTTTTAATGAAAGTCTGTAACTATTTTCTACACTGCGGATTACCCCATCTATGTCAAACAAAATTAAACCAATATTTTTCAATTAATTTTATAAATCATTATTGTAAAAGATTAGTATTCTTATAAAAAAAAAGCAAAGAAAAACATTCTATTTATTAAATTATGGATTATCTAAATTTAATTTTGTAAATATCCTCTGGGAGTGAGAAATATTTCATCAACTAAGGTTGTTTGAGAATTGCCAATAATAATGATTGATAACATATCAATCTCTTTAAAAGATATAGTGTTTAAAGTAACAAATTTTTTGGATTGATTTTCTCTTCCTACTTGTCTAGCTAATAAAACTGGAGTATCTCCATGCCTAGTTTGTAAACATATATCTATTACACTTTTTAGCT
>QCRH01000046.1 GCA_003211955.1 Prochlorococcus sp. AG-459-O09
CAAGTTTCCGATTTTCTTAAAGACACTATGAATATGCTTTTAATTAAACTTTAATTCAAAAAAAAATTATTCGTTTTTAATAAATTAATCTTAGTTAAGAAAAAGCGTTCATTTTTATGAAAAAGAAAAAGGTCATATGTATTGGAGAGGCTTTAATAGACAGAATCAGAAACAAGTCAAATCATGGATTTACAGATTTTTTGGGTGGTGCGCCCGCTAATGTTGCTTGTGCATTAAGAAAATTAAAAATAGATTCAACATTTATAGGAAGCTTGGGTAATGATGAGTTTGGAAGAAAATTTATAACGCAATTTGATCAATTGGGTGTTAACTTAGATTTCTTGCATTTAGATAATGATTCATCTACTCGCGTGGTAAAAGTAGATAGAGATCAATTTGGAGATCGCTTTTTTTCAGGCTTTGAGGAAAGTTCTCATTCATTCTTTGCAGACGAAGTTCTTAGTAAGAAATTAATAGAAAAAGAAATTTTAAATTTGGAGAAAACTTTTCCAGAAATAAAATATTTGGTTACAGGAACGATCTTATTATCATCTCCAATATCAGCAGAGACTATTTTTTTTCTTGTTGAACAGGCTAATAAATTTGAAGTCAAAATAATTATTGATTTGAATTGGAGAGAGGTCTTTTGGAATCATTCAAGTTTTTCATCAGAAATTAGTAATGCCGCAAGAGTTAATTTAATCAAGAATTTTTTAAATCATGCAAATGTTTTAAAGCTTGCTAAGGAAGAAGCAACTTTGTTTTTTGAGGATGAAAATCCCTTGCTAATATCTCAACAATTGTCTAATAGACCCGATGTAATAATAACTGATGGGAAAAACCCCATTTCATGGTATATCAACGGATTCCAGGGAATTACCGAAACTCCTACTGCACAAAAAATTGTTGATACAACTGGCGCAGGCGATGCTTTTCTAGCTGGCTTTATTTCAAAATTAATTTCTTCTGGCTATCCTTCAAATGAACTAGAGATAGAAGATTGCATTAAGTTCGCAGGTGTTTGTGGATTATTAACTTGTCTTGGTGAAGGCGCCATCGAGCAACAGCCATATTATGAGAAGGTTAATAAATTTTTGGGATCTCTTATTTCGTAGTGTCTTCCATAATTTTTTGCGTAACTAATTTCTATTTTCCAAAAACTATCAATAACTGTTTCTATTAATTCTGGCCATTCAATAACTAAAATAGCTTGTCTTTGTATTGCCTCTTCTTCTTCTGAAAAAAAAATTTCTTTTGCTGAAGAAATATTTTCTAACCTGTATAAATCAAGGTGAATTAGCGGAATTCTTCCAGAGTTATAGTGATGCGATAAAGCAAATGTAGGGCTTGTAATGTCCTCAGAGATTGACAAGCCTTTAGCAATCCCTTGAACAAATGAAGTTTTCCCAGCCCCAATTGGACCCTGTAATAAAACAATTGATTGGGGATTTAATTTGTGTGAGAGTTTTTTTCCTAAATTTAAAGTTTCTTTTAAATTTTCAACAAACACAAATTTACTTAAAAATCATTTATAGTTTAATAGAAAAAGTATTCACTAGATATGGTTATCTCAACTTCAGTTAAAATTTCTACACCCGATTACGTAATTGCTGATATCTCTTCTTCAGATTTTGGCCGTAAAGAAATTAAAATTGCCGAAACAGAAATGCCTGGACTAATGGCACTTAGAGATAAATATCATTCTGAAAAGCCACTAAAAGGTGCAAAAATAGCTGGAAGCCTGCATATGACTATTCAGACAGCAGTCTTAATAGAAACACTTGTTGATCTTGGTGCAGAAGTGAAATGGGCTTCATGCAATATTTTTTCAACTCAAGATCATGCGGCTGCAGCTATCGCAGATCGAGGAATTTCTGTATACGCAAAAAAAGGTGAGACACTCGATGAATACTGGCAATATACCCACTATATACTTGATTGGGGTTCAGAGTCTCCAAATATGATTCTTGATGACGGGGGAGATGCAACTGGCCTATTGATACTTGGTAGTAAAGCAGAAAAAGATTTATCTGTTTTAGATAATCCCGGTAATGAAGAAGAAATTGCCTTATTCAATTCTATTAAGTCTAAGTTGAAAAATGATAGTGACTTCTATTCTAGAATTAAGAGCAATATTATTGGTGTCACTGAAGAAACTACAACAGGAGTTGCAAGACTTTATCAACTTCAAAAGCAAAATGCTTTACCTTTTCCTGCAATTAATGTTAATGATTCAGTAACTAAGAGTAAATTTGATAATTTATATGGTTGCCGCGAATCTCTAGTAGACAGTATAAAGCGTGCAACTGACGTTATGATTGCTGGAAAGGTCGCTTTAGTAATGGGTTTTGGAGATGTAGGTAAGGGTTCAGCCCAGTCATTACGTGGTCTTGGTGCAATCGTAAAAGTTGCTGAAGTTGATCCAATTTGCGCTCTTCAAGCAGCAATGGAAGGTTTTAGCGTTGTTACGCTAGATGATGTTGTGAAAGATATAGATATATTTGTTACGGCTACTGGTAACTATCAGGTAATAACACATGAAAATCTTATCAAGATGAAAAATGAGGCCATAGTTTGTAATATTGGACATTTCGATAATGAAATTGATGTAGCTTCATTAAAAAATTATCAATGGGAAAATATTAAACCGCAAGTTGATCACATAACTCTACCTAGTGGAAATAAAATTATTCTTTTAGCTGAAGGTAGATTAGTCAATTTAGGATGTGCTACTGGCCACCCAAGCTTTGTTATGAGTAATTCCTTTACTAATCAAGTTTTAGCTCAGATCGAACTTTTCAATAAGTCAGAGCAATATGCGAAAGAGGTTTATGTTTTACCAAAACATCTAGATGAAATGGTAGCTAGATTACATTTAGATAAAATTGGTGCAAAATTAACAAAATTAACTAAAGAGCAGGCTGATTATATTAATGTCTCTGTTGATGGACCTTACAAACCAGAACTTTATAGATACTAAGATTGAGTTTAATTTTTGTAAATTTTCTTACTTCAATTCCTGATTACATAAGTTTGGCTGTTGAAAAAAATTCAGCAATTGCATACCTCACTATTTGTCTGGCTATGTTTTTAGAAAATATAATTCCCCCAATTCCTTCAGAAATAATAATGCCATTGGGTGGTTTCTTTGTTTATCAACAAAAATTAAATTTCTATATTTTAGTTTTTTGGGGATTACTTGGAACTATTTTAGGATCATTACCTTGGTATTATTTAGGTAGATTAGTAAATGAAAAAAGACTTTCAAATTTTCTTGATAAAAAGGGAAAATATCTGGGTATTTCTTCTAATGATCTAAATAAAAGTAAAAGGTGGTTTGATAAATATGGGGTTTCTTTAGTTTTTTGGGGCCGATTAGTACCAGGTATAAGAACTTTAATTTCAGTTCCCGCTGGAATAGAACTTATGCCATTAAGAAAATTTTTGCTTTGGACTACATTTGGTAGCCTGATATGGGTAGCACTTTTAACTTATTCAGGGTATTTATTTGGTGAAAACTATCTAATTATTGAAACTTACTTAGATCAAATCAAATATGTTGTAAAGCCAATTTTAATTTTAATTTTCTTATATTTTTTTATAAAAATACTTATTAGATTTTTAAAAAAAAATAGAGCTTAGAAAGGAATTTCGCTTGAGTTATTGCTGTTGGAATATTGGTTATTATCAGACTCTTTTCGTGAGCCTAATAAGTTTAATCTATCTACCCTAACAACTGGTTTATATCTATCTTCTCCAGTATTTTTATCTTTCCAACTATCAATTTTAAAGCTTCCTGTAATTCCAATTAATGATCCTTTTTTCACATAATCTGCTGCTATTTGTGCTTGCTTGCCCCATATTTCTAAATTAAACCAATCTGGCTCTTCATCTCTGCTTCTCCTGTTAACTGCAATTGTGAAATTCGCTACGATACTGCCTGATTCAAAATATCTTACATCTGGTTCTCGTCCAGCTCTGCCAACAAGGTTAATAGTGTTAATTTCCATAATTTTTTTTTTTTATACTACTCATATTTCCAGATTCTGCTCAAAGTTTTACGTGCTATTCATAACTAAACGACAGAATTACAAGAGCTTATCAAAAAATAGATATATTATTTAAAAAAAGAAATTCTTATTGTGATTTTTAACAGATTTAAATTTTCTCGAGATATTGGCATAGATTTGGGAACGGCCAATACTCTTATACACGTATCAGGAAAAGGAGTTGTTCTACAAGAGCCTTCAGTGGTAGCTATGGATTTAGAAGAAGGAATTCCATTAGCTGTTGGTAAAGAAGCAAAGTTGATGCTTGGAAGGACCCCTGGCAATATAAGAGCTGTAAGACCACTAAGAGATGGGGTTATCGCAGATTTTGATGCTGCAGAACAAATGATAAAAACATTTATTCAAAAATGTAATGAAGGCAAGGGGATAGTAGCACCAAGAATAGTGATTGGTATTCCAAGTGGAGTTACTAGTGTTGAGCGAAGAGCAGTAAGAGAAGCTGGATTAGCAGGAGCTAGAGAAGTTCATTTAATTGATGAACCTGTCGCAGCAGCAATAGGAGCATCATTACCAGTAACTGAGCCAATTGGAACAATGATTGTTGATATTGGTGGAGGTACTACTGAGGTTGCAGTATTAAGTTTAGGAGGAACAGTTTTGAGTGAATCTGTTCGAATAGCAGGCGATGAAATAAATGAGTCAATTGCACTCTATCTTAAAAAAGTTCACAATTTAGTTGTTGGAGAGAGAACTGCAGAAGATATCAAGATTAAAATTGGATCTGCATTTCCAGATGATGATTTTGATAAAACTACTTTAGAGGTTAGAGGTTTACATCTTTTATCTGGTCTACCTAGGTCAGTCACGTTGACATCAGGAGAAATCAGAGAAGCCATGGCTGAAACACTTAGCAAAATAGTCGAAGCTGTAAAAAGAACTTTAGAGCGAACCCCTCCTGAACTTGCTGCAGACATAGTTGATAGGGGGATTATGCTTGCAGGTGGTGGAGCTTTAGTGAGAGGCATTAATGATTTATTGAGCGATGAAACAGGAATTTTTACTCACATTGCAGAAAACCCACTGCTTTGCGTAGTGAATGGTTGTGGAGAGGTGTTGGATGATTTTAAAAAACTCAAAAGAGTTGTTGACACTCCAGAATTTATAAGGAATGCCATAAGAGATTAATGATATGTTAGGTATCCGACGAATTTCTACTACTCGTTGGTGGCACAAAAAGAAAAATTGGCTATTTTTTGCAATTTTTTTATTTTTGGTTTTTGTAAGAATATCAAAAGGAGCTTTTTACAAAGATTTTTATTATTTTATTTCAAAACCTTTTTGGCCTGGTCAATTTCAAAAAGAAATTCTTCTTGAGAGTAATAACCAAGAATATTTATTAAAGTTAAATCTTCTTACAAAAGATAATATAAGATTGCGACAAATCCTATCTCTTCAAGAATCATCTAATGATGAACATATTTCAGCTGCAGTTATTTCGCGAAAAACAGGTAGTTGGTGGAGACAAATAATCTTAAACAAAGGTTCAAAGGATGGAGTAGAAATTGGTAATATTGTGATTGGTCCGGGTGGATTATTAGGAAGAGTAAAGAATACTTCTGAATTCACTTCGTCGGTAACTTTAATAACTTCTCCAGAAAGTAAGTTAGGCGTTTGGGTGGATAGAATTCAAATCAATGGACTACTAGTAGGTTTAGGAGATGATTATCCTAGCCTGATACTTTATTCAAAAGATGCTGATATTAAAGTCGGAGATTTTGTATCATCATCTCCTGCTAGTACGTTATTACCTCCAAATATCCCGATTGGTATTGTCCAATCTATAGATGAGAGATTGAAATCAAAAAAAACGGCAAAAATTTCACTTTTAGCAAAACCTCATGTAATTGATTGGGTGCAAATTTTGAAAGTAAATATTTAATGAATAAATTTTTTACAAAAAAATTATCCTTAATTAGCTTTATTTTTATCCCAATTATTTTTTTGTGGCACCC
>QCRH01000047.1 GCA_003211955.1 Prochlorococcus sp. AG-459-O09
GGTAGCTCAGGCTCAACATACTTTAAGGGAAGTGACAAAAAAACTAGAACAAAATGGTATTGAAGTTGTTTATGCAATTCATCCCGTAGCAGGGAGGATGCCTGGACATATGAATGTTCTTTTGGCAGAAGCAGATGTGCCTTACGAACAACTTAAAGAGATGGATGTTGTGAATCCTGATTTTCCAGCAACGGATGTTGTTTTAGTTTTAGGAGCAAATGATGTAGTTAATCCTCAGGCTAAAAATGATAGATCTTCTCCTCTTTACGGAATGCCAGTTCTTGATGTGCAGGAAGCAAGAACGGTATTTGTTATTAAACGAGGTATGAGTGCAGGTTACTCTGGAATAAAAAATGATTTATTTGATCTTCCTAATACTTCTATGGTCTTTGGGGATGCGAAGAAGGTATTAAATGATCTAATTGGAGAATTAAAGGATCTTGGAGTTGGGGATAAATAATAGTATATCTTCAAGTTTTTCAGATTACTTAAAAAATAAGCCATTTCGAGAAGTTTTACCTTGGATAGGTGGAGACTTACAAACTTTGAGAGATACTTTTGTTATTGATTTTGGTAAATCAAAAAAAAATAAAAAAATATTCTTTCCGATTAATAAAATTCTTTCTAAAAAATTCGAATGTGATTATCTTCTAGGACTTTTAGAATTACCTGAAAACTTAAACTCACTTAGGGGTTTTGTAATCGTTACTCATGGTTTAGGGGGCTCAACTAAACGGTTTGGGTTAAGAAGAATCTCTAGGAAATTAGCGAACAATGGTTTTGGAGTTCTTAAATTAAATCTAAGAGGATCTGGATCTGCTAGATATTTAGCTAGAGGAAATTATTGTGCTAGATGCTCCAGTGATGTTATTTCAGTAATTAATTATTTTAAAAAATTCATAAATTTAGAGTTTAAAGATCTCATTAAGATGAATAATCTTCCAATTTACGGCGTTGGATTATCTTTAGGTGGAACAATTCTTTTAAATGCCTGCTTAGATTACGATGAAAACAATGAAGAAAAACTTTTAGATGGCCTGGCCTGCGTGAGTAGCCCTTTAGATTTATCATCATGCAGTCTCTGTATTGAAAAATCTAGAAATTATATCTACCAAAAATGGTTACTTCACCGCTTAAAAAATCAGTTATGGGAGGGATTTAATGATGAAGGAAAACTTCTTAATAACGAGAAATTAAGAAAAAAAATTAGAAGTTTAAGAAGTATAAGGGAATTTGATCAGAAATTTACAGCTCCTAGTTGGGGATTTAATTCTTTAGGAGATTATTATATTAAAGCTTCTCCAATATTTAGAGTCCAAAACTCAATAAAAAAATTACCTAAAATGCTTTTTATTCATGCCAAGGATGATCCTTGGGTTCCATATAAGGATACTTTGAATTTAAGAAGAGAACTTTTTGATAAATTTACTATTCTTATAACTGAAAAAGGAGGTCATAATGGTTTTCACTCGATTAATGGCTGTTGGTCAGACGAAGTTGTAAAGAACTGGTTTATAAGTATCTAGGACTATTTAAAAATGGTGTTTTTTTGAAAATCCATTTTTCTATTGGTTTACCGTTCATAATATGTGAGGTAAAAATTTCTGAAATTTTTTCTGGAGAAACTTTCTCGTACCAAATACCATCAGGCCAAACAAGAAGAATTGGGCCGTTCTTACATATCCTTAAACAGTCAGCTTTTGATCTTAATATATGAATGTTTTTTGTAGAAGGATCATTCTCAAATTTTTTTAAAGTCTTTTTCAGACATTCCCATGTTTTTTGACCTTCATTACCTTTAAAGCATTTCTGTTTTGTGGGTGTTGCGCATAGTAGAAGATGCTTTTTAATATTCACTTTTATCCAATACTTACGTATTTTTTCCCTTTTTTAATTTCTTGCTTAACAAAAAGTCTCGCCCAATTGTCTACTTCAAGAATATCCTCCAATTGGGGACTCAAATTCAAATTCTCCATATGTGATTCACAAGCTTTACTTATAAATATTGGAATTTCTTGAAAAGAAATTTTTTCTTTAAGGAATTGTTCAACAGCCATTTCATTAGCAGCATTTAAGACCGCAGGCATAGTCCCAGAAGATTTTCCTGCGGCATAGGCAAGTCCCATGCAGGGATATTTAAACTCGTCTGGCTTTTTAAAAGTTAATTTCCCAATTTCACTTAGGTTTAATCTTTTCCAATTAGTTTTAAATCTTTCAGGCCAACTCATCGCATATAAAATAGGTAGTTTCATATCTGGCCAACCTAATTGAGCTAATACTGAAGAATCTTCCATCTCAATCATTGAATGAATAATACTTTGCGGGTGGATAACTATTTCGATATTTTCGTAAGAGGTCCCAAATAAATAATGAGCTTCTATAACTTCTAATCCTTTATTCATAAGAGTTGCAGAATCTACAGTTATTTTTTTCCCCATATCCCAATTAGGATGTGAAGTTGCATCTTCCACTGTGACATACTTTAAATCCTCAACCGCCCAATCTCTGAAAGCACCACCAGAAGCTGTTAAGTGTATAGCTTTTAAACCTTTAGGTATCTCTCCTGTTGAAAAATCTGCATTTTCATAATTGGGTAATCCTTGTAAACATTGAAAGATAGCAGAGTGTTCTGAATCAGCAGGTAAAAGCCTACTATTATTTTTCTTTAATGCAGGAATAACAATTGGCCCTGCCGCAATTAAAGTTTCTTTGTTAGCAAGTGCAATATTTTTCCCCGCATTAATTGCTGACATTGTTGGAATTAAGCCGGCACATCCTACTATCCCTGTAACCACAGTATCTGCCTTATCCCATGCTGCAACTGCGTTAATCCCCTCTTTTCCACTCAAAACCAAGGGAGCACTATCCAAATCTAAGTTATTAATATTATCTTTTAAATCTTCTATAAGATTTTCATCCTCAATCGCAACTACTTCTGGTTTATGTGTTTTAACTTGTTCGGTTAATAAATTAATATTTCTTCCTGCTGAAAGAGCTACGGCTTTAAACTTATCAGGCTGCTCACTAGCTATTTCGAGAGTTTGAGTCCCTATTGAACCAGTAGAACCGAGCACAGTAATGTATTTCAATTTTCTCTGATATTTCTAATATCTTCCCATTTAAAGGTGTATTTAAAAAACAAAAATTTCAAATTGGTTTTTTTCTTAAAATTTAGACCCTTATCCATTTTGTTATTTCCTTTGATTGATCAATAAGTTCAATACCTTTTTCTTTTAACAAATTCCTAATTTCATCCGCCTTCGCATAATTATTTTCCTTTTTTGCTTTCAATCTTTCATTAATAAGCGATGATATTACTTCTTCTTTTATTTTACTTTCTTTTACTAAAACCTCTTTTTTTAGACCAAGTACCTCAGTCAAATTTTCAAGAGTTTTAAAATTCTCAACTAGAAAGAATTTTTCATTTAGGTCTATTTTAAAGCCTTCAACCCTTTGAAATTGGTTTAAAAAGTTTTTTAATGGTTTCGCTAAATCGTAAATAATTGCAATAGCACCTGCTGTATTAAGGTCATTTCCAAGAGCCTCAGAAAATTTAAGCTTTTTTTGAGATAATTCAAAACTTATTTTCTCTTTATATTCTTCTTCGAGAGATTCATTTTTATCAATAGATTTAAAAGTACCTTTTGTAAGGTCCATAAAAGAAAGTGCTACATTAATATTTTTCCATGCTTCTGAAGCACTCCTTAAAGCTTCTTCAGTAAAGTCAAGTGGTTTTCTATAATTCACAGTCATAACAAAATATCGCAAAGTCATAGGGCTTATACCTGAAGTAATTAGCTCTCTAATAGTTTTAAAATTTTTAAGGGATTTACTCATCTTTTGTCCATTTACATTGACCATCCCATTGTGTAACCAATAGTTCGCTAGCTTTTTGCCATTGGCTGCTTCTGATTGGGCGATTTCATTCTCATGATGCGGAAAAATCAAATCAGAACCACCTAAATGGATATCAATTGTATCTCCTAATTCATCTTTAACCATCGCCGAACATTCAATATGCCATCCTGGCCTACCTTTACCCCATGGCGAATCAAAAAATGGTTCATCATCTTTTGCTTTTTTCCATAGTGCAAAATCTTGCGGATTTAGTTTTTTACTATTTTCCTCATTAGTCATTCTTCCTTGCTGATTGATATTTTGTTCTTGTATATTTTGATTACTTAGCTTTCCATAATTTTTATTTTTAAAAACAGAATAATAAACATCTCCATCCCTGGAGTATGCATAACCTTTGTCCTCGAGGATTGTTATGAAGGAGCAGATATTGCATATATGATTCGTTGCTCTTGGCATACTATCCGGACGCATTATCCCTAAAGAATCCATATCTTTATGAAATTCAATAATATTCTTTTCAGATACTTCCTTCATAGAACTGCTTTCTTCTTTCGCTCTTTTTAAGATCTTGTCATCAATATCTGTAAAATTTTGAACATACTTCACTTTGAAATCACTGTAAATTAAAAATCTTCTCAATACATCCCAGGCTATATAACTTCTGGCATGACCAAGATGACATAAATCATAAACAGTTACTCCACAACAATAAATTTTTACTAAATCATCAATAGGCTTAAAAACCTCAACTCTTTTGCTTAAAGTATTAAAAAGTTTGATCATTTTAAATTAAATATTTCATAAGGTTTATTTTGTCTCCATCCAATTGTCTCCAATTCCAATATCAACTAAAAGAGGCACATTTAATTTTACACAATCTTCCATAGTCTTCTTTACTAATTTCGTCGTAATTTCCAAAGAATCTGGTTCAACTTCAAACAATAATTCATCATGTACTTGTAAAAGCATTTTTGCGGGAACGTTCATTTCTATGAATTTCTTATTTAGTTGAACCATTGCAATTTTAATAATGTCTGCACTTGAACCCTGGATTGGGGCATTAGCTGCGGCTCTTAATGACTGTGCTTCCATGCCAGCCCTTCTTGCAGATTGCAGGTCAATTTCGTAAGGATCTTTCCCTATTAATCTTCCAAGTCCATTTTTATCAAACTTAAATTCTCTTTTTCGACCAAAAATTGTTTTAACATAACCTTTTGATAAGGCAAGCCTTTCTTGGAGTTCAAGAAATTTGAAAATTTTTGAATATCTTTCTTTGTATTTTATTAGGAATTCTTTTGCTTCTGGAGTACTTACTCCTGTTGAACGGGCAAACTTTTTTATACCCATACCATAGATAACTCCAAAATTTATTGTTTTCCCAACTCTCCTTTCGTCGGATGATATTTCTTCTTTCTCGAAAATTAATCTAGCAGTCAAAGAATGAATGTCATCATTTTTATGAAATGCATTAATTAATATTTCTTCATCCGCTAAGTGAGCAAGTATTCTTAATTCGATCTGAGAATAATCAGCTGATAAAAGTTTCCAATTTTTTTCAGGTAAGAATGCTTTTCTGATTCTCCTACTAAATTCAGTCCTAACCGGAATATTTTGAAGATTAGGATTGCTACTACTGAGTCTTCCAGTTGCTGTAGCAGCTTGATTAAAGTTTGTATGAACCCTTCCTGTCTTTTCGTTTATAAGATTTGGAAGAGCATCAATATAAGTACTAAGTAATTTGCTGAGAGTTCTATGTTTTATTAAATGTTGGATTATTTCATGCTCATCGACTAATCTCTCAAGAACTACTGCATCTGTACTCCATCCTGTTTTTGTTTTGCGTGATTTCTTTTTATCCAAATTTAATTTTTCAAATAAGATCTCACCGAGTTGTTTTGGTGAAGATAGATTAAAATTTTCTTCTGCTAATTCATAAACTTTACTTTCAATATCTTCTAAGGTACTTTTTAGTTCTTTTGAGAGTTTATCTAAATAAGGGATATCGATGGTTATTCCATTCATTTC
>QCRH01000048.1 GCA_003211955.1 Prochlorococcus sp. AG-459-O09
AAGGTTTTTTATTCTTTTTTGTTTTAGTTTCAAATACTGGCCCTATTCCTAGATAATCACAACCCTCGTTAAGAGCATTTGAAATATCAATTGCATTATTTGCACTTATACCGATAATTTTTGAATACCCTAATAGTTTTCTTGCGGTTTTTAAGTTTAAATCGTCTTGACCAAGATGAATTCCATCCGCATTAGATGCTAGAGCTATATCAATTCTATCGTTAACAATAAACAAAGAATTATATTTTTTACATAGATTTTTAATCTGGATTGCTTCTTGAAGATGATCTTGATCAGTTCCGGTTTTAAATCTATGTTGAATAATTCTTACTCCCGCAATTAAAGTCTCTTCTATTATTTCTAATAAATTTTCTTTTTGATCTGTGATTACATATAAGTCATTTTCTTTTAATATTTCCTCCGACTTCTTACACTTGCTAAAACTCAATAAGTCAATTTCAATAGTATAAATTTCATATCTAATTTTCGAAGCGATTTCTGAAAGCTCATGATTCTGTAGCCTTGAGAATTCTTCTATGACACGTAATGCTTCTTGAACTCGGGCTGAATTAGAACTTATAATTTGTTCAGAAGTTTTTCTGTTGATTTGCTCTTGATGAGTCAATCCTTTACATTTGTCCTCAATGTGATTTCTAGATTGTTTATATACTGCTAAATGATTTTTTCCTAAAAGTTGTCTAAAATTTTTAATCTTTTCAACAAATTTTTCTTTGCCTAGACCAAATCTAGCCCAATCCTCTAATACTCTAAGTCCCTCTCTAGCTCTATCTAGATTAGCGTCAATTATTTGATAAATTCTTAAATCTTCAGCGTCTTTATTATTAGAATTCAGCATTTGTAATTTATTTTTTGTAGTTTTTAAAAATTTTTAGAGCATTATCTCTATCTTTTTCAATTTGTTTAGAAAGTTGATCTATATTTTTGAACTTGATTTGAGATCTAAGTTTTTCAACTGGTTCTACAGATAGATTGAAACCATATAGATTGATATCTTTATTTATTAAATGAACTTCAACTGCAGAAGGTAATAAAGGATTTATTGTTGGTTGAGAGCCAAGATTCATAATAGATTCGATTTTTTGATTGGAATTTTCTATGGTTGTCCAAGATGCGTAAACTCCCTCTCCAGGTAAAAATTTTCTGCCATCGATTTCAAGATTTGCGGTAGGCCATCCTATACTTTTTCCAATTCCTTTACCTTTAACAACCTTTCCATTAAAACTATAAGGCCTATTAAGAATTTTGAAAGCATTTTTCAGATCACTTTTCTCTAATAGGTCTCTTATTCTGCTGCTGCTAATTCTACCTTCCTTGTCTTCTAAAATTGGAGTAATTTTTAGTTTAATATCAGTATTATTAATCATATTTTTTATTGTATTTATGTCTCCACTTCTTCTAAAGCCAAATTTAAAATTAGCACCTACAGAAATGTTTTTTGCTTGTAATTGATTTATCAAAATATCTTTTACGAATCTTTCTGCACTTAATTTGGATAGTTCCATATCAAAAGGAATAAGAACTAATTGTTCAATACCCAGATCTTCAAGAATAGATAGTTTTTCATAAGGGAGATCAAGTCTTAGACGCGTCTCTTTGTAAAGAACTTCTCGGGGATGAGGCCAGAAGCTTGCAATTGTTGGGGTATATTGATTTTCTTCAACTACACTTTTTATTAATTGTCTGTGGCCAGCATGAAGGCCATCAAAACTTCCAATAGCTATTGAGGTAGGACTCTTAACTTCAGATGGCGATATTAAAGAGATCAAAAGATTACGTGCAATTTTATGATTTTAGTGGCAAATTTGGATTGATTACAGTTTATTCAATCAAATGAATGTCTGACAAAATTGATTTTCAGTCCCTTTCATTTGGAATGCGGCGCATTGGATGGATACGCTTTTGGGTTCAGTCCATTTTAGGTGTTGTTGTTGCAGCTGTTTTGCTTTTTTCAAATGTTGTAAATAACAGCGAAGGACAGCTTGGCTTAGCACCTGGTCTATCACTTACAACCATATCCCTGATTTTACTACTTTTTAGTCTTTGGCAAGGTTGGTTAATAGTTCGAACAGGAAGAGCAATCGCAAGCAACGCAAGACCCTCAAGAGGACAAACTGGTAAATTGATAAAACGAGGACTAATAGTTGATTTATTTGGAATTTTGTTTGGATTAATTGGATATCAAGCTCTCATGGGAGCCTTATTTATACAAGCATCCTCTCAAACAACTGGACAATTGATAACAGCGACATCTGATATCCCAATTACTGGTCTTGAAATATTATCAGTCCTCAGTAACACTCAAGTTATTGCTGCTCATTTTTTTGGACTTTGCTTTTCTTTATGGCTTTTAAGAAGGATTTACAAATGAATTATTAATTTTAGGTAAGTTGTCTAAATTTCCTCTCCAAAATAAATCTGGTTCTACAGGTGTAAGAGATATTTTATTTTCTTGTATTTGAGATACATCACTGGGCCAGTTTTTTGGACCATAACCCTTTGATTTAAGATCTAAAACAACCTCACCTGCTAACCAATAATAATCGTCACCCCTTGGGTCTTCCCTTTTGGAAAATTGATTTTTATATTTTCTTACCGATAACCTTGTCCAGGATAATTCTTTGATTTTATTTTTTTCGCAGGGTGGGATATTCAAATTTAATAAAAGTGAAGCTGGCCAACTATCGTTAATTGCTTGTTCGGCAATATTAATTGCAATTTCTCCAGCAAATTCAAAATTCTTCCATTTAAAACTAGCAACACTTATTGCCATGGAGGGGACATTTTCTAAAGTGCCTTCCATAGCTGCAGCGACTGTGCCTGAACAAAAAATATCTGTCCCTAAATTGGGGCCGTGATTTATTCCAGATAGTACCAGATCAGGTTTATGATCCAAGAGTTCAGATAGTGCTAATTTGACACAATCAGCAGGTGTGCCGGAACATCCCCAAGCTTCAATTCCTTCTCCAAATAATTCGTCAGCTTTTTCCACTCTTAATGGGGATTGTAAAGTAAGACCATGACCAGTAGCTGATCTTTCTTGATCAGGACATACTACTTTTACTTTATGACCTCTTTTTTGGGCTGATTTTGCTAGAGCTCTTATACCTGCTGCGAAAACTCCATCATCATTACTAATTAATATGTTTAACGGTTTCATTAATCAATACATTTTATTTATGGACGATATTTAAGTAAGATAAAGCAATACTTATTTTTACTATATCAGTGAGTCAAATTGAATCATTAAGTCAAATTGAGGAAAAACTAAATAATCTTTCCCTAACAGCAAAAAATAATATAGATAATTCTAATAGTTATGAAGAACTGGATCTATTGAGAGTTTCATTGCTGGGGAAAAAAGGTGAATTATCAATTATCTTGAAAACAATGGGTCAATTATCTGCTACTGATAGGCCAATTATTGGCCAAAAGGCAAATTTAATTAAGATAAATTTGCAAGAACTAATAACTGAAAGAAAAAATAAATTAAACAGCGAAGCCTTAGATAAAAAGATTAAAAAAGAAAAAATTGATGTAACTATTCCTTCAATTGGAACACCTCCTGGGAATAAACATCCTTTGATTTCAACTCAAGACGAAATAATAGATATTTTTTGTGGTTTAGGATACTCAGTTGAAAGTGGCCCTGAAATTGAGACTGATTTTTATAATTTTGAGTCTCTCAACATACCTAAAAATCATCCCGCAAGAGATATGCAGGATACTTTCTACTTAGATGAAAATCGACTTTTAAGGACCCATACTTCTCCTGTTCAGATAAGATACTTAGAGAAAAATCCTCCTCCAGTAAGAATTATTGCTCCCGGGAGAGTATATAGGAGAGATGCAGTAGATGCTACTCATTCCCCTGTATTTAATCAGGTTGAGGTTTTATGTATCGATCAAGACATTAATTTTAGTCATTTAAGAGGAACAGTTCTAACATTTTTAAAGACCTTTTTTGGAGATATTCCTGTAAGATTTAGAGCTAGTTATTTCCCATTTACTGAACCTTCAGCAGAAGTAGACGTCCAGTGGAAAGGTAAATGGCTAGAAGTAATGGGCTGCGGAATGGTAGATCCAAAGGTCTTAGAAAAATTAGGAATAGATTCTGAGAAATGGACTGGTTTTGCAGCAGGATTAGGAGTTGAGAGATTTTGTATGGTGAGACATCAAATCGACGACATCAGAAAATTTTATACAAATGATCTTAGATTCTTAGAACAGTTCTAATAAAATTGAAATTTTAAATTAGGATTGTCCAGCAAATTAGATTAAGATAGTAAAAGATTTAGTTGATTGATTGGTACGTAAAGCAGGGCTAATCGTTAATGATGGAAAAGAACTTGCTGTTCAAACTGCAAGTTCTGTTCAGAAAAAATTGGAAAATTCCAATTATGAGGTTGTAAGAGTTAGTAGTTCTGGTGGAATGGTTGGATTCGCCAATCCTGATCAACATGTTCGTCCTTTGGGATATACGAATTGTGTTCCCGAGGGGTTTGACTCGGCAATGGAATTTGCAATAGTTCTTGGCGGAGATGGGACCGTCCTTTCTGCAGCAAGGCAAACAGCACCCGCTAAAATTCCAATCCTTACAATAAATACTGGTCATTTAGGTTTTCTCGCAGAAGCTTATTTATCTAATCTTGATGAGGCAATAGATAAAATCATTTCTGGCAATTGGGATATTGAAGAAAGAACTTGCTTCATTATTAGTGTAATGAGGAATGATCAGAGGAGATGGGAGTCTCTCTGCCTTAATGAGATGGCTCTTCATAGAGAACCTCTTACAAGCATGTGTCATTTTGAGATTTCTATAGGACGCCATGCTCCTGTGGATATTTCAGCCGATGGAGTAATTTTATCTACTCCAACTGGATCTACTGCCTATTCTCTAAGTGCTGGAGGACCTGTTATTACCCCTGATTGCCCAGTAGTGCAATTAACTCCAATTGCGCCACATTCATTGGCATCTAGGGCATTGGTTTTTAATGATTCGGAGCCAGTAACTGTTTTTCCTGCAACTCCTGAAAGGTTGGTAATGGTCGTTGATGGAAATGCAGGTTGTTATGTTTGGCCTGAAGATAGAGTTTTAATAAGAAAAAGTAAACACTCAGTAAAGTTTATTAGACTCGAAGATCATGAATTTTTCCAGGTTTTGAGAAATAAACTAGGTTGGGGGTTGCCTCATGTGGCTAAACCTAACAAATAACAACTTTTTAATTTTATTTTTTTCCTTTTAAAAGAAACACAGGATTATTTGGTTCTAATCTTATTCCCTCAGCGATACTTAAGCTTTTATAAGTCTGAATTAAATTTAAATTTGTTTTGAAATTTTTATCTTCTAATTCCTTTTTCAACTCTTTAATAATTTGAATATCAATTATAGGAATAACTATAATATCTCCAATGCTCATACCCTGAGACAGTTTTTTAATAATTTGAAGTTTAGTATTTTTATCACATCCTCCAATTATTAATCTATTAGGTTTTTCAAAAGAACTTAAATTTCTCGTGTTCAAGGTATTAATTATGTCTGCCTCAAAAATATATTTTGGTTTTACAGCAAGCCTTTTTGAGTTTTCTATTATTAATTCTTTTGATCCAATCCTTTTATCGATACAAAGCAAATCTAAATTAGGCCTTAATTTTAATGCCTCTAAACCAATTGACCCACAACCTGCTCCTATATCCCAAATAACGCCATTTTTCGGGAGCTCTAAATCAGCTAAGATTTGAACGCGA
>QCRH01000049.1 GCA_003211955.1 Prochlorococcus sp. AG-459-O09
TTGTTCATATATCCCAATTAAAAAGTTTTTCAATACATATCTGAATTGCAGAAATAAGGCTTTAAAAAATTTAGTTGAATTAGGACTACAATTCGGATTTAACTGACACATAAATGTGACACTATAGTACTTCAATAATGTGAAATCCAAAGAAAAAGTAAGATTTCATACTATTTTTTTTTAAATATGTTACATTAATTAATAATTAAAGTTATGGTTTCCTCTGTAAATAAAGCAGACATCAAGGAAACGTTTGATACATACAATCGTCATTTACTCTTTGGCTACTAATCGATTACATATGGAAACTAAAAATGGATGCTCTTACTAGTTTTATAGTTGTTATCATTGCAATTACAATTCAATTTTCCTTATACGCCATCAAAAGGTTACAGGAACCTTTTGAACCAAATTATTTGATAGATAAAAACTCTATAAAAATTAAAAACTATATGGGTAAATTTTGGAAAAACGCCGAAATAACAAATGGGAGATTAGCTATGATTGGGTTTTTAGCTTTAATAATAAATTACGGTTTTTTTGGGTGGATAATTCCAGGGTTTATTTAAACGATTAATGCATCTAAGCTTCAAGATAAAATAAGTCTATCGTTCAAAACAAACTCTCCTTTTAAAAAAAAAATTTTTATTATATGTAAAAAAAGCATTTGAGTAATTCTGATTTTGATAAAAATGGCATAGACAGCTTTGGATTACATTGGCTTCAATATGCTGCCTTTGCTGTCTCTGGTTTTGCAATATTTACGACTTGGGCATTTTTTTTTGATGAAAGATTCCATAATTTCATAATGAACATTTTTAGGATCATTAACTGCAGTGGCTTTAACTGTAATGGAGCTTTTTAAACTTCTATGGCTAATCCAGATCAAAAAGAAATATTAATCGATAATGCTTTTGAGGAAATTAAAAATATTTGTATAAATCTTCAAAAAGATACTGATGCCTCGAATTTAGAAGTTAAAAGTTTACTAAAACTAATTTTGAATGAATGGGAAGAAAAGGAAGAGCAAAGAACTGGTTTTGGATTCAGGTAAAGTTAGCCACTTTCTAAGAAGTGACTTTGGCATGAAATCTTCTTAATATAATGAGATTTTTACTTTAAAAATTTAATATTTATAATTTACATTTTTTAAAAAAGAAATTAAAAAGGAATGAATCTCAAATAAAAAATTCATTCCATATTTAGCATTAGTTTTATATAGATTTAAATTTTATAATCTAACTCCTCTGGTGGACTGTCAATCATTAGATCCCTCCTATTCAACAAGTTAAACCTAAGCCTTACTTATAAAGAAAGTAAATCAGTAAAAATGCTGATTAATTATTTTCTAAAATGTTTGAATTAAAGAAGCCAATTCTGGTGCATCTAATAAAAGTGCAAAAAATGTAAGCACAACTAATAAAAATATGGAAAAGTAAAATTGAATCATGCCCCAAAATTACTTAAAAAGAATTTTTTAAGTTGTATAAAATAATGCTTTGTTTACATAATTAAATATCTCTACCTAGAGAAGTTTAATTAGAGAATAATTAAGATGCATCTGGAGAAAATATCGTCCTATTTTTTTGCCAATAATCACAACCTTTTAGTAAATGATCATTCTGTGGTATGCGTTTTTCGTATCTTGGACAGATCAAGATATTAGCAAAAGTTTCTGTAGTGCTGTAACGAAAGTGATTGCAAGTAATACAAATCTTTGTTCGTTTTCGTTTTAGGATAGATTCCTTTAGATATTCTCATTTTGACGGATTTACCATGATAACGATTACTGGAATTTATCAGTAACAATGTGCCAACCTCCTGAAATTAATTCATTCCATGTTTCACAAGCACACTCAATAGAATGAAGTCTTGAATTTTTAATTTGAGCTGGTTCACCTAATTCATTTGCTTAGAAAAGATGAGTATATACTTTTAAGTTATTAGATACAGATTTCTTATAACTCTCAAAAAAAATTAATAAACCACTTTTTTTGTTAAACAGCCAGCCAGTTGGGGGGTTAATAAGGCTGCCAGGATAAAAATAAGTCCGAACATTAGCGACTCCTGAATTCAAAAAACAATACAGATGTACTATAAATATAGATGTACTACTCCTGGACGTCAAGTATTTCTCGAAGTAATTATTTAAATACTAAAATTACTTTTCTAGAAATAATCAGCCGTAAACTTCTTTTTTGGTAATAGTGAATACAAGTAACTCCTTGAAAAGGAAAATATCATTTAAAGAGTATCTCCAAAAGAATGCAATGTATCGAAATCCCTTCTATTTAGGATGGAACAAAGGTTGGTCTTTTTTATTTTTTTTAGAGGGTGGCATTGCAAAAATTGAAGCAAAAGGATTTGGTATTTCTATTACAACAAAAGTTGAGAAAGGAGAATCACCCCTAGAATCTGCGGACAGATTAGTCTCGAAAGAGCAAAGGATTAGAAAATCAAGATATTATTCTTGGCTAAAATCTATTAATGAAAAAACAATAAATTAACCAATCCTTAAATTTCTGAAGTAATTTGTTGACAGTCAATTTAGAATAGACAATAGTCATTTATTTTTCGTGTCCAATAAATTTTATGAATGGTGGAAAAACCATAGAAAAGTTGTAACCTACGGGGCTTTTATCATCTTGTTTGGTTTTTATTTATCTCCTGTTGTCAAAGAAGCAAAATACAAAAACCAATGTATTAAGTACTCTACTAAAGGAGCTTTAACTAAATTTAATAAGGACGATATAGGAGAAACTTTACTAGAAGAAACAGGTTTGAATATTGATGAACTAGCACAGATTGAAGGTTATAAGAATTGCATTAATTAAAAAGTTCGCAAAAATTACGTTGAGTTTTTAAATGATTAAAGGTATGTTTAAACTTATTTTATTAATATTATTATTTGGATTTATATCAATAAGTCCAAAAACAAGATATTTGGTTGGCATAACTCTAAAAGAAATTTCTTCATTTCTTTTATGGACTGTTAAATATGAAGATAGAGAAAAATGGATTATAGATAAACCAAGTTGGATACCTGACCAAAAACTTAAGCCATCGTATTAAATGAAGAGTTATTTAGAAGAACGAATTGAATGGTATGACGATAATTATAGAAATGGTAATGCTTTAATCTCTGATAAGCAGTTCGACCAACTTGAAAAAAATTTATTAAGAACAAACCCTAATTGTGATTACTTTAAAAAGAAAAATAAACTAGTTTTACCTTCATTAGAAAAGGATTCAATAGATGAATTTTTGAGAGGATTATTAGTAGATACCAGATTATTAATTGAACCAAAAATTGATGGTTGTGCTGTTGCTTTGCAATATAGGGATGGAACCTTGGAGAAAGCAATTTCAAGAAAAGGGGCAGACGTTACTAGTAAACTTAGTAAAGTCCAAGACATTCCCAATAATCTCCCTTTACGAGGAGTTCTTCAAGTTAGAGGTGAATTATATGCACCCAACCAAAGTCCAAATATCTCACAGAGAATCGCTTCTGGATTTCTAAGAGCTAAAGAAGGATTTTCTGAAAGTCTTAGCTTCTGCGCATTTCAAATACTTAATTCAACACTTAACCAATATGAGTCCAAAAAGAGTCTTTCAAAGCTTGGCTTCAAGATTCCTCAGGATATTTCATGCAACTTTACGAGCCAAGTTGAAGTATTTAGAAAACGATGGCTTGAAGGGGAACTTTTTAATAAATATCCAACAGATGGAATAGTAGTAAAAATAAATTCTAGAAAACTACAATTAATTAGAGAAAAATCAAATTTAGATTATCCTTATTGGCAAGTGGCAATAAAAAGTTAATGGAATTAATACACCAGATTTTTCCTCCTTGGCATATTTACTTGGACATGTTTTTGGTTGGCTTTGCAACTTATGGTTATCTAAGAATTAAGAAAAAAATAAAAACTAAATAAAGTTTTTAAATCATCCGTGGTCCTTAAGCATGGATTTAAGTTGTTCACTGTCTAATTGTTCAAGATAATTTCTCATTGCCAACCAAGATCTTCTGCTCTCTAACTTTCCACTTTGCTTAAATAAATTTGCGGAAACTTGATCTATCAATTCTTTATGAGTCATATTTACATTCTTCATCGATTTCAATGACAACACCATTAAAAAATTCTGCTAATAATTTTGATGGGTCTTGTATAGATATCTTTCTATCTGCTTTTGATAGTTTCTTTTTGATTGGATTTAAGTTAGTCATACTGATTCAGGTAATTCAAGTTCTTCAAAAGTCCAACCTTCTAATTGAAGGTCATGCCATTTATCCCAAGCATTATCCAAATACATCTGAGTTGATGATTTAATTGCCATTGGCTCACCAAGATCATTTGCATAATATGTATGAGCAAAAATTCTCATACTATTTCTTGGAGATTTTTTATTCCTTATAAATAAAATTAATCTGTTGCGGTCTGGGCTAAGCAACCAACCACTTGGGGACTCATTACGATAACCGTAAGAAAAATTAGTCCAAACATTAGCTCCTCCTAAAGTCATTACTTAGTAATACATGTGTACTATTAATATATACATTAGAAATGGATCGTCAAGTATTTTGGCAAACAAATTATTTAACTCATCAAATTTAATGAACTACCTCAAAAATAATGCTTAAATAATTAGACGTCAGGATATTTATTCTTCAAAAGCTCCATTAACTTTTTCTGAAGATAACAATCTTGTTTTTATCTAGTTATTTAAAATCTTCTTCGGTTTGACTTTCAGCTTCCCTTCTCCAATAGTCCTCATATTTTAAATTTCTTTTTTGATAATCTAATGCGTTCATATTCTTGTCGAGTATGGTAAATGGAGAATTAGTAAATTTCATAGCATAGTACCTCAAAAAAATGGATTATTAAATATCTAATAGATATGGGATTTATTTATCTCAAGTAACTAGATCCTCTATAAGTAAACTTTATTGTTTTCTCTTCTTGGCTCTTGCAATATACGAAAGATTTGCCGTTAAAATACATGTTTACCATGATGCAGCTCCTGGTCTTGCTCAAGTCCCCGTCCTATGGCTTGAGTCGTACTGCGGTCTATCTAATGGTAGATCGGACGATTTGGTAGCATTAACTACACTTTATTTATAGAGTATTTATACTCAATTGTCAACCCTTAAGATTAAAATTCTCAGTCGCAATAGACTAAACAATGCTGATTAGTTGGATGTTCTCTGCATTCCCTCTTCCAATAGTCTTCAAATAAATGGTTATCTCTATCAAGATTTCTTGTTGTTTCTTCCATTCTGTTTCCAGCATAATTAAATGCTTTTAGGTATCTTGGAAGGATAGTGAATTGATTGAATAGTTTCATTTAGACCTCCTAGTTCTATACCTATATTGTCCTCCTAACTTCTTGAAATTTATAGGGCGGTTAGAGGAACTATTAGGTACGGAAAGAGGACCAAATTTTGAGACTGTTATTGAATTGCCAGTCCTAGGATTAATACATGGTTGTCATGAGACAGTTGCAGGGATACAACTGAAGCCAACCATGAATTATTAGAGATCAATTCAAGATATAAAACACACTCATCACTATTATCTAATCTAAACAGTTGTAATACTTTGCCAAGCCATCCCAAGGTTCAATAATTCCCCAGTTTCTTTGATATGCAAATTCTTGAAATTCATCACTACTGTTTTTCCA
>QCRH01000050.1 GCA_003211955.1 Prochlorococcus sp. AG-459-O09
TATCAATAACAACAATATTATCCGCATTTTTAATAGTGCTTAATCTATGAGCTATTACTATAGTTGTTCTTTCTTTTGTGATTTTAGATAATGATTTTTGAATTAAAGCCTCTGTTTCATTATCAACTGAAGCTGTAGCTTCATCTAATATTAATATTGGAGCATCCTTTAAAACCGCTCTCGCCAAGGCAATTCTTTGACGTTGTCCGCCTGATAGCCTTTGGCCCCTTTCCCCCACTATAGTTTTATAACCATCTGGCAATTGTTCAATAAATTTATGAGCTTCTGCAATCTTTGAAGCTTTAATGATATCTTTGAGACTTGGATTGGTTGAGCCATAAGCAATATTTTCTTGAACACTGCCATGAAATAAATAAGTTTCTTGACTTACTAAAGAAATAGACTTTCTTAAATCTCTCAAATTTATTTCTCTAATAGAAACTCCATCCAAGGTTATTAACCCATTATTACTATCATAAATCCTAAGGAGTAATTTTATTATTGTACTTTTCCCAGAACCTGTTAAACCAACGATTCCTAATGTTGAGTTATTTTCAATTTTGAAATTTATATTTTTTAAAGTTAAATCTCGTCCAGGATAATTAAAATTTACATTATTAAAAATAATTTCTCCTTTGATATCTTTAGGTTCAATTTTTATTTTTCCATCTTTTATTTTTATAGGCGTATCTATGAGGTCAATAACTCTATCTATTGAAGCCATAGATCTCTGAAAATCATCTAAAACATGCCCCAAAGTAGTTAAAGGCCATAATAGTCTTTGTGTAATAAACACTAAAAAACTATAAGTTCCCACGTCAAGTGTTTTATTCCAAGTTTGGAAACCTCCAATTAATAGAATCGCTATAAAAGCAAATAAGATTGCAAATCTTATAAGTGGGATAAAAGCAGAAGATAATTTTATTGCAGCCTTATTACTTCTTTGATAATCGAGACTTTCTTTATTTAATCTATTTAGCTCCCATTTTTCTTTAGTAAAACTTTTTATGGTTAAAATTCCACTTAAATTATTATTAAGTCTTGATGCCAACAGTCCAGCTTTATTTCTTACATCTCTATATTTTGGAGCAAGCTTCCTTTGAAATTTAATTGATCCTAAAAATATAATTGGAATAGGAAAGAAAGCAAATAAAGCAATTTTTGGAGCGACAAAAATCATAGTACCTCCAATTATTAAGACAGTTATAAATAACTGAATAATCTGGTTAGCCCCTTGGTCAAGAAATCTCTCTAGTTGATTTATATCATCATTCAAAATAGATAATAGCCTTCCAGTATTATCATTTTCAAAAAAATCCATATCTAATTCCTGGATATGCTCATAAGCTTTTATTCTTAATTTATGTTGGGATAGCTGAGCCAAATTTCTCCATAAAATCGAATATAAATATTCAAAGGAGGATTCCCCAGACCAAACTATTCCTGAAGCAAATGCAAGAAAAATCAATTGTGCTGGAACTTCTTTTATCCCAAAACCAGCAATCCATGAATTCTGTTCCTTTACAACGATATCAACTGCAAGGCCTATTATTACAGGTGGAGCTAAATCTAATATTTTATTAATTATGGAACTAAAAAAAGCAAAAAATAGTAACCTTCTTTCTTCAATCAGATTTAAATAAAGTCTAATTATTGGATTTTGATTGTTCTTAGAACTCATAAAATAAAAATTAAATTTTTCTATTATGATTTAAATTTTCTTTAGTTTCTAATTTACATTTTGTTTTTGCATCTTGATGACTTGCAGTTTGTGAAAATTCTTCGTAGTAACAATCACAAGTTTCATTCGCAATTTCTTCAGTATATAAAATTTCTGCTTTCGACATCTCCTCTTTAACACTCTGAAGACAAAATAATTTTATTATTGAATTTTGTTTCGTTTGAGCTAAATAATAACTATTAAAAGAATTGAATAGGATTATCAGATTCACAAAAATAAAGAATTTATAATTGCTAACTTTCATTATCTATACCTAGTTTCTGACTTTAATTTTTTTTAATTTATTTTTAGTTTCTCTATGCAGATCTCTGGGTAAATCTACCAAACTGTAATCATTAAAAATCTGTACCTTTCCTATGGATCTACCATTTATATTAGTTGCATTACAGATTGAGGATATAATATTTGCAACTCTAACCCCATCAAATTTACCAAAGTTAAATTTGTAGGTTTCAAAAGAATCGTTTTGATAATTATTTCTTCTATTTGAATTTCTCATACGATTATTAATATTTCTATTTGATCTATTTCGTTCAGTATTATTTTGTTTACTAATCCAAGCATCATCTTCATTAACAAAAAATGATTTATTACCTATTACTATATTAATCGCCGCCATTGCAATATTTGAGTCATCCATAGAGTATTTTTCTTTTAAATTATCTAGCACATCAATAATCAAAGCTATATTTTCTTCATTTTCATCTTTAGCTAAAAAACTATCATTAACATTCTCTATAAGTTTCTCCATCCTTTTTTCATTTATTATTTTATTACTTGGTATATTAATTTCTTCAATCTTAGTTCTTGTGGAGTTTTCTAAGTTTCTTAGAAAATGTTTTTCTCTTTGATTAACAAATAAAATTGCTTCTCCTGATCTGCCTGCCCTTCCAGTTCTTCCAATTCTATGAGTATATGTTTCCTTATCAAAAGGAAAATCATAATTAACAACAAGTTTTATCCTCTCAACATCTAATCCTCTAGCTGCGACATCAGTTGCAACAAGGATATTAACAAATCCTTTTTTTAATCTATCTACTGTATTTTCTCTTTGGTTTTGAGGTATATCTCCATTAAGTACTGCAACAGTATGACCTGAATTCTCTAAAGCTTCAGCTATTGAAGTAGTAAGTAGTTTTGTCCTCACAAAAATTATAACTCCCTCGTTATTAAGTTCTAATATTCTCTTTAAAGCATCTAACTTGTGATGCCTTTGTACATATAGAAATTTTTGCGAAATTAATTGAGTTTCTTTTTTGACACTTTTGATTGATATCTCGGCTGGATCATTTAGATATTTTTTTGCTATATTTCTTATCTCGCCAGGCATTGTAGCTGAAAACAATACCATCTGCTTATTTTCGGGAAGTTGATCTATTATCCATTCAATATCTTCAAGAAAACCCATATTTAACATTTCATCTGCCTCATCTAAAACAAGACAATTTATGTCTTTAATTTTAAAAGTTCCCTGCCTGATATGATCCATTATTCGGCCAGGGGTACCAACTACTACGTCAACTTTTCTTTTCAATGCAGAAATTTGATTTCGATAGTCGGTACCTCCATAAATTGCAACCGTCTTGAAATTACTAGATTCTGAACTATAACTTTTAAAAGATTCTGCAACTTGAGTTGCCAATTCTCTTGTAGGAGTCATAACTAAAACCTTGGCATTTAATTCTTTATTATCCGCAAGTTTTTCTATTAATGGTAATGCGAAAGCTGCAGTCTTTCCTGTTCCTGTTTGTGCTTGGCCTAGTAAATCTCTACCTAACATTAGTTCAGGAATTGCAGCTTTTTGGATGGGTGTTGGATTTTTATATCCTTTATTTTTTAACGAATTTAAGATCGATTGATTAAAACCAAAGTCGAGAAATCCATTCTCATTATCATTTCCTTTCGATACTTCCAATGGTTGAGATTCAATTTCTTTTGTGTTCTCTAAATTCTTTAACTCAAGCAGGGAAGCATCTTCATTCTGAGATTTTTCCTGCTCACTATCAAGAGAGTTACTATCTTTTTTAAAAGCCATTTTAAATGCCTAATAATCTTCTGATTAGGCATTCAACAAATATCTATTTGACTTGAATTGTTGACTAGCCTTACAGAGCCGAATTATTAATCTAACATCTTGGGGTTCAGATCTTACTAATTTCTCAAAAATAAGATTTAATTTAAATAATATATATCTAGAAATTTTTTCGCTCTCGTAACAGCAGTATAAAATAACCTTCTTTCAAAATTATCTCTACAAAAGATATTTTCACTATCTTGTTTTTTTATAATATTATATTGATTTCTTCTATATTTTTGCGACCACAAAATACTTACTTTTTCAGATTCACTTCCTTGAGATTTATGAATAGTAATGGCAATTGCTGGCACAACATTTTCTAAATTAGCTGGATCAATTAATGCGAAAATTTCTTCGTTATTATCATTAAATTTTCTAAAAAGATATTTTCTTTGATTTTTTAAACCTATAATTACTCCGATATCCCCATTTGACAATCCAAGCTCATTATTATTTTTTGTACACATTATCGGAACACCCTCATTAAGAGTTTGAAGGTCATAGGGTTTTTTTTGACCAAAAACAATTTCATTCAAATATTCAACACTCCATATTCCAGAATTTTTTTCGCATAAAATCAAGTGACTTTTTAAATCCAGAAATATCTTTTCTACCAAATCTTTTTCATTAAGCAATAAATTATCAATACCCTCATCAAATATATATTTTTTTTTACTTAAATTTGAAGTTGAAAGATTTAACTTATTTAGATGACTTGTAATCGAAAAAAATAGATCTTTTGGAATATCTTTTTCTCTACTTTTTGAAATAGTAACTTCTTTTGAATTGTTATCTTTTTCTAATTCTTTTATCTTTTGATTAAGTAAAGAACAATTATTATTAAATATTAAACTACTAATTAATGCTATATCTCCAATATTTCTATAAGATTTTTCTAAATTTACTATAGAAGATTTAATTGAACTATGTTCTCCATATTCAAACAAATAATTCCAGATAGAACAGTTATTTACTGGAGATAATTGATTTTTATCTCCAACTAAAATAATTTTACAGTCTTTTGCTAGTAAACTTAAAGCTGATTCAATCAAATCGATATTAACCATTGACATTTCATCAATTATGAAAATATCAAGTTCTTTTAGTTTAAATTTCAACTTAAGAGATTTATTTTTAGAATTTAAAATCCATCTTTGTAAAGTTTGAAATTCTATTTGGTCTAGAAATTTGCTAAGAGAAATATTTTTTTTATCATTAAGAGCTTCTTTTAGACGAGCTGTGGCTTTACCTGTTGGGGCAGACAAACCAATATTTAAAAAGTTATCAATTCTAAGGCGTTCTAGTATTAAGTTTATTATTAGAGTGGTTTTACCTGTACCTGGTCCTCCTTGAAGGAAAACTAAGTTTGAATATTTAAATATATTTTTAATTTGATCAATTTTATTATCATCTTTATTAATTAACGAGTTCTTTAAATTATCGGTATCTATTTTTTTAAAAAATAAATTCATAACTCTTTCTATCTTTTTTGACCATTTTGATAGGGATAATTTTCTATCTACTAATACGAATGGAGAATTAAGGGAACCTATCAAACCTATATTTTTTAGAACATCTATATGTTTATTTGGCCAGCCATCTTCTAATAATTCAAAGATTATTAAACTATTATCTAAATCAATAATAGTTTCACCATTTTTTTCAAACTCTAATAAAATTCTTATTGAATCTTTTACG
>QCRH01000051.1 GCA_003211955.1 Prochlorococcus sp. AG-459-O09
AAGAAATTTACTTAAATTGTCTAGGTATATAGCGTCGGATATAATAAAAAGATGCTTCCTTAGCTCAGCTGGATAGAGCAACTGCCTTCTAAGCAGTGGGCCGCAGGTTCGAATCCTGCAGGAAGCGTTATTTACGCATGAAGATAATTACATGAGAAATATAAAGCTTTATTTTTCTAAAGAAAAAACTCTTGAAGATTATGGTTTTATTTTTTTTCTGTTAGGAATATTTTTTTTGCCATCAACAATGATAATTGGCATTTTATTTTTATTGCCAGCTTTTATAATAACTAGCCTTTCAGGAAATAAAACATTTTTAAAAGATTATTGGAATTTTCCTTTTTTAATATTCGGATTATTAATATTAATAAGCGCAATTTTTCAAAATTATTATTTAATAAACAAATACGAAGCAATTTACGATAGTAAATTATCATTAATTGGTTTAGCGAATTGGATACCTTTCATTTGGGTCTTTTGGGCTTGTCAGCCCTACCTTAATTCAAAGTCAAAAAGAAGATCATTTTCTTTAATTTTAGTTTCTGGAACTTTCCCTGTATTAATTACTGGTTTTGGCCAATATTTTTTAAATTGGAATGGTCCTTTTGAAACTTTGAACGGACTCATTATTTGGTACCAAAGACCCATAGAAAGTCCAGGAGGATTAAGCGGTTTATTTAGTAGCCAAAATTATGCAGGATCTTGGCTGAATTTTATATGGCCATTTTGCATAGCATTATTTATTGAAAAAGGTAATAATTTATTCAAAAAAACTGCTGCTTTAAGTTTTCTTATATCTACTGGAATAGCTGGATTTTTAACTTTTTCTAGGAATGCTTGGCTTGGTTTATTTACTTCAATGCCAATAATATTAGGGAAGAAAGGAATAAAATTCTTTCTACCAATAATAACAATAACTATATTAATTTTATTCTTTTTATTTTCCCCAATCTTTGAAGGTGAATTGCAAAACAACTTAAGGAATTTATTCCCTAGAAAAATATTATTAGAATTTTCTAATGATGGTTATGAGGGCCTTGATGTAACAAGGATGGGGATTTACAAAAATGCATTTGAGCTTATTAAAGAAAATCCTTTTTTTGGAATTGGAGCAGGATCTTTTACAGAAATATTTTTTTTAAATACGAATTTTTGGAAAGGTCATTCACACAATATTCTTTTCGAATTATCTATTAGCTACGGTCTACCAGCAACTTTAATTTTTTTTATTACTACTACTAATATTCTTTATTTATCTAGCAAGAAAATCTTTTCCAGCAAAATGAAAATTAATGTTACTTATATAGATAGAGCATTTTGGACAGCTTTATTCTTTTTTCTTATATCTCAACTAGCTGATGTGCAATACTTTGATGGGAAAATAAGTTTGATTACATGGATCTTAATTGCTGGTCTTAAAAATATAATTTTGGATAAAGATTATACAGCTCAAGTTTGACAATGAAAATAATAAATCTTTTTTTTAAAAATAATTATTCAAAGATCATTATTATTGTTTTTTTTAGCTTGATAATTGATAATTTATTTATTTTACAAATTAATTATCCTCCTGCTTGGGATCAAGGTTATCATCTAAGCAACGTTTTTAAAATGTACAACATTTTAGGAGATCAAAGCATAAATATTTCTGAAAAATTAAGTCAATTATTTAATGTAACTGATAGCTATAGAGGTCCTCTAACATATTTTTTATCAGCCTTATTTTTGAAGATTTTCAATAATACTTATCAATTTGCTTACTTATCTAATCAAATTTTCAACATAATCTGTATTGTTTCAATATTTCAGCTTGGCAAATTATTAAAGAATGAATCTGTAGGAATTTGGGCTGCATTAATATTCACATTTAGTTCACTAATATTAAATCATCGTTCAGATTATCTAATAGACCTTTCACTTACATCATCAAGCACTCTTGGATTTTTATTTTTTACAAAATGGTTTTTGGATAAAAAAAAATTTAGTTTTTATTCATCTTTATCAGGAGGGCTATTAGGTTTAATTTTTTTAACAAGACCCACTGGAATAGCTATATTTTTTCTTCCTTTTATATTCATTTTACTAAAGTTAATTAACCGAAATTCTAGCTTTAGTTATAGCTTAAAAGAATTTATATTTTTTATTACTTCCTTTGTTCTTATAATTTTTCCTTGGTTTTCTAGAAATTGGCTTACTATTATTACATCTACTATTAATGCTTGGAACTGGGGGGTTAACTATCAGGATGGTCTTGAATTTTATGAGATAAAGAGCTGGATATATTATTTTAGAAAGTTACCTTTAATATTCGGTCCAATCAACTTCTCAATATTTGCGATCATGTTTTTTATAGAAAAAGTATTAGAAAAAAATTTATTTAATTTCAAAATTAAATTTTTAAATAAGTTAAATTTATGGTTCCTAATTTATATTTTTAATTGCTATCTAATTGTAAGTTTGATGTCTACAAAAGATATTAGATTTATTATGCCAATTTTCCCTATATTGTGCATATATCCAGCAATATTTTTAGATTCAAAAGACTTCAAAATTTTTTCACATAAAATGAAAAAAATAATTCTGATAATTTCGTTATTCTGTTCTTTATTTTTCACTAAGAGCAAGCTTTATTCAAATAACTTTAATTCTTATTCAACGTATAAGTGGCCTCATGCTGATATTGTCAAAGAGATAAAACAAGAAAGCGGAAATCTCATATCAACCTTAGCTATATTGCCTGATACTAAAGAAATTAATACTTTCAATCTTGAAGCGGAGGCTTCAAGGCAAGGAGAATATGTTGCTGTTAGACAGGTAATAAGTAATGAAGAAACATATAAGAATGATTTAGAGCTTTTTGATTGGTTTCTTTTAAAAACGGGAGATCAAGGAGTGATGTCTAACAAAGCAAAGAATTTGCTTAATCAATATTTATTACAAAGTCCTTCTTTTATAATTCAAAAAGAATGGATCTTACCAGACAAAAGCAAATTATCCCTTTTAAGAAGAGAAGCATTAAATACTTATTTACTAAAGAATGATTGCAAATATAGTTCATCAAATATAGATATTAAAAAAATCCCAGAGGGAGTAAGATTGAAACTAATAAGCAAAGGAAAATCATTAAAATCTTCGAGTCTTTTAATTGACTTTATTAATGAAGAGTATAAAACCTCAACAAATATTTCATTAGCAAACGGTTCTTTTCATAGAAGCTTCGATAGAGAAAGTTGCTATTTTTTGACTCAAGATATCCCATTTGATTTTAATGAAAAAAATAAAAAAGAATTTAATATTAAAGCAAGACTTTTGGACAAAGAAGGTAAAATAAAAAATTTAAATTTAGTTGATAATAAGCTAGTTATAAAAGATGAAAAAGAATATAGTAGTCTTAAAAAAATGGCTAATAAGATTTCAAAAGTTGAATTATTAGGTGAATTATTAAGGAAAGGCGAATTTGAGAAACTTTTTAATTTAGTTGGAGTTATTAATCAAAGTGACCCTGCACAAATATATCTCATTGATGCTGAAAAAATATATCTTCAAAGATTTAATGATGATAAAAATATAAATGATTTATACAACGTTTTAATATGTCAAATCCTACAAAGAAAAGTTAATACTGCGGAAAAAACTATAAATCTAATTTTAGAAAAGGATTTTTCTAACGGTAATACTCAACTTACCAAATCGATCATTAATGTTTACTTATTAGATAAAAAAGATGCAAGATTTTCTCTAAATAATGCAAAAATCTATGATAGGTCTGAAGAAAGTGATGAAATTCTAAATATCATTGAGGGTTTAACTTATTTATTAGAGTTTAAATTTATAAATGCTTTCAAAATTCTTACTTAAGAAAAAAAAGCAATTAAAAACATGCAATTGATAATTTAGAATTAAATTAAGAAAAAAATTTTAATGAAAATAAAAGATTCAAATATAGCTATTATCCACGATTGGTTTCTACAAAAATCATTTGGTGGATCTGAAAAAGTAACATTTACTTTAAATAATTATTTGAATGAAAGCTATAGCTCTCCTGATATTTTCGCATTAACTTCAAATATTCAGAATTCAAAAAGAAATAATTTCGAGAACAGCAAAATTATTACAAGTTTTATTCAATCATTACCATTTGGTAAAACAAATGTTCAAAGTTACCTTCCTTGCCTTCCTTATGCTATTGAACAATTAGACCTAAGAAAATATGATTTAATTATTAGCTCAAGTCATGCATTTGCAAAAGGCATTCTTTCTTCTCCTGACCAACTACATATTAGTTATGTGCATACACCAATGAGATATGCGTGGGATCAGATGCACACATATTTGGAGAAATCTACATTATCAAAATTAGGATTTGAATTTCCAATTAGATTTATGCTTTATAAATTAAGAGCATGGGATTTCTATAGCTCTCAAAGATTGGATTATATAATTTCAAATTCTAATTTCACATCAAAAAGAATAAAAAAATACTGGGGTTTAGAATCTGAAGTAATACATCCCCCCGTAGACATTAAAAGATTTAATTATAAAAATTCGAGAGGGGAATTCTATTTAAGTTTAAATAGACTAGTGCCAAATAAAAGAATTGATTTACTGATTAAGGCTTTTAACAAATTAAATCTTCCTCTGATAATTATTGGAGATGGACCAGAAAGATTTAAATTAGAGAAAATTTCTAATTCCAATGTAAAGTTCCTCGGAAAAATATCTGATAGAGAAGTTGAGAACTATATGTCTAGGTGCAAAGCATTTGTTTATGCAGGAATAGAAGATTTTGGAATTGCGCCTGTTGAAGCTATGGCATCCGGCGCCCCAATTATTGCATATGGAAAAGGAGGAGTATTAGACACAGTAAATTGTTTAAATGAAAAAAATAAAGAAAAAGTGCAAAATGGTTTACTCTTTAAGAAACAGACATCCGAAGATATTTTTGATACTATCAGTTGCTTTGAAGATAAAAAATTATGGAAAAAATTTAATCCTGAAACTTTGAACGAATATTCCCAAAACTTTAGCATTGAAAACTTTATTAATAAAATTGATTTCTCACTAAATAAAGCTTGGGAAAAATTTAATAAAAAAAATAAATAAATAAAATAAATCAATAAAAACTTATGATTAAAAATTCAAACAGAAGAAAATCTTTAAACTTTTACAAAGTATTAAAAAATTTTTTAGATTTTCTCTTTTCTTTATTCTTTTTAATTGCTTGTATACCTATATTTATTCTGATTTCCTTGCTTATAAAATTAAGTTCAAGAGGTCCTATATTTTTTTTACAAGAAAGGATTGGCAGAAATAATATCACATTTAAATGTATAAAGTTTAGAACTATGCATCCAGAAGCAAAAGATATGCTT
>QCRH01000052.1 GCA_003211955.1 Prochlorococcus sp. AG-459-O09
TCAATTGTTGGACCTAATGTTGTTCAAAAAGCTTTACCTTATGTAGGTGGAGGTATGGTTCTAACTTCTTTAGGCGTTTTAGCAGGTGTCTCACTCATAGCTACAAATCCTGGTCTTTTCCAGCCACTTTCAATAGTTGCATTAATTGCAGAACTTATTTTGTTTTTTATAGCCACAAGCGCTGCAAATAATGCAAATAATGCGAAGGCCCTGCCCTTATTGACAGGATTTAGTTTGTTAACTGGATTCACCTTAAGCGGAATAGTTGCTTTAGCAATAGGGACAATTGGTATTGGTTCTGTTGGAACAGCTGCCTTAGCTACTGGTATAACTTTCGTTATTGCCTCTTACACTGGTCAAAGAATGAGTGATAGTGTTGGTCAAGCACTAAGTGGGGTAGTTGGTCTTGGCTTGATAGGACTGCTCATAGCAATGTTTGTCCAATTAATTGGAGGATTCTTCGCTCCAGGAGTTTTTGGAGGTTCAGGACTCGAATTGATAATTGCAGGATTTGGAACTGTCTTATTTGTTGCAATGTCTTTCGTTGATTTCTATACAATGCCAAGAAGATATAATGATGATCAATACCTTGCAGGGGCTTTAGGTATGTATCTAACTTATATAAATCTTTTTGTTTTTATATTGAGATTAATGATTGCACTGCAAGGCGGTGGAAGAAGAGACTAATCAAATTACTTAAATATCTATTTCAAAGCGTAGATTTGTTTCTACGCTTTTTTATTGGGCGATATCAAGAATTTGTTTTTTTATGAATTCCTTTTGCTCTGAGTCATATTTTACTGAATTATCAAAACTATTGCCCATATCATCTAAGTCTCTAAGAACTTGATTGACAGACTTTGTAACTGACTTAGTATCTAGCAGTCTTAAAATAGCCTTACATCTATCTGAAATATTTTCCGATGTTATCTCATATTCATGATTATTATCTCTTCGATGAATAATAATTTGAGCAGAACTCATTATTAAATTTTTTACTATTATGTCTGTTACAGTATCACCACCTTCGTTCAGTTTGTAAATTACTGAATAAGGAAGTTTATCTAACAAAAAACAATCTTTATCTGATAAAGCGTATGCAAAAAATCCTCTGAGTCCATTTTTTGTTTTAGTTAGCTCTGCGATTCTATCTGCTAAAACCTCTTCGCTGAGTAAATCTTCACCCCACTCTTTGCACCATTGTGCGGATATGTTTATTGCTTGCGTGAACGAAGCTTCTTTTAAATTTATGGTTTTTTTTTCCATTTTTGATCAGAATATTATTGATGCATTAAAAGTCTTTGACCAATTATAGATCTGGGTTTGTAACTTTACTAGGAAGGCCAAATGTCGGTAAATCCACTTTAATAAATAAATTGATTGGAGAAAAAATAACAATTACTTCTCCAATAGCGCAAACTACTAGAAATAAATTAAAAGGAATACTTACTAGAAACAATGGGCAAATAATTTTTGTTGATACTCCAGGTGTTCATAAACCTCATCATCGACTTGGAGAGATATTAGTAAAAAACGCAAAATCTGCAATCAATGGAGTTGATATGGTAATTTTTGTAATGGATTCAAGTGAAGAACCAGGTAGAGGTGATGAATATATTTTGAACTTTCTAATCACAAATAAAACTGAGTTTATTGTGGCATTAAATAAGTGGGATTTGGTTAATAAAAAATTTAGGAATTTACGATTAGATCAATACAGAAGATTTTTTGGAATTAATAGAAACTTTCAAATTGTAAGTGCTTCAGAAGGAGAGGGATGTTCTGAACTAGTCGATATGGCATTTAATTTTCTTCCAGAGGGACCAAAACTTTATGGCGAAGAGACGATTTGCGACCAACCATTAGATAACTTATTATCTGATTTAGTAAGAGAACAGGTATTAAAAAATACAAGAGAAGAGGTACCTCATAGTGTCGCAGTAAAGATTGAAAAAAGAGAGGAAATGAAAAGAAAAAATGGCAAAGTTTTTACAGCTATTTTGGCTACTATTATTGTTGAAAGATCAACTCAAAAAGCAATTCTTATTGGAAAGAAAGGTTCAATGTTAAAAATGATTGGTCAGTCAGCAAGATCAAATATGTCAAAATTAATTGATGGTCCAGTTTACCTTGAGTTGTTTGTGAAAGTTGTTCCAAATTGGAGAAAAAAAGAATCAATGTTAAATGAGTTTGGTTATGAGGAAGATTTCTAGATGAGTGGTTTTAATTTTGATGTAATTACATTGTTCCCTAAAGCTTTTGAATTAATAAATAATTTAGGGGTCATAACAAAAGCTCTAGAAAAGAATTTGATCGATGTAAATTTACATGATTTGAGAGAATATGGAGAAGGTTCTTACAGACAAGTAGACGATAAGCCTTATGGAGGAGGAGCAGGTATGGTATTAAAACCTGAACCTATTTATAAGGCATATGAATCAATTAGAAAATTACCTAAAAGTAAAACTTTGCTGATGACCCCACAGGGTAAAGTCCTAAAGCAAAAGGATCTTGCGAGATGGTCCACTTTGGATCAAATAATAATTATTTGTGGTCAATATGAAGGTTTTGATGAAAGGATAAGATGTTTAGCTAATGAAGAGATATCAATAGGCGATTATGTACTTTCTGGAGGTGAAATACCTGCTATATCAATAATTAACGGTTTGACTAGATTATTACCAGGAACTCTTGGTGATCCAGACTCCTTAGTCGATGAGAGTCATAATTCTTCTTTATTAGAATATCCTCAATATACGAGGCCGTTAACCTTTAAAGATATGAAAGTGCCAGATATTCTAGTGAGCGGTAATCATGAAGAGATTAAATCGTGGAGAAGAAGAAAAAGTTTTGAAAGAACATTGGAGAGAAGAAGTGACTTAATCTTAAATGAAAACTACAAAAAGTCCCCACAAAGTAAGAGAATAATAAAAGAAAATAATCAATTCATGAAATTTAGAATAGGTAATGGATACGATATTCACAGACTAGTAGAGGATAGAGATTTAATTATTGGAGGTGTAAAATTGCATCACCCTGAAAATTTAGGATTGGATGGTCATAGTGATGCTGATGTTTTAAGTCACTCAATAATGGATGCAATGTTGGGAGCACTTTCGTTGGGCGATATAGGAAAGTATTTTCCCCCATCTGATGAAAAATGGAAAAATGCTGATAGCTTGTTTTTGTTATCAAAAGTAATTGACTTGATAAGACAAGATGGTTGGGAAATAAATAATATTGATAGTGTTCTTGTTGCTGAAAGGCCAAAAATCATGCCACATATAAAACTAATGAAAAAAAACATTTCTGAAATCTTAAATATTGATGAAAATTTAATTGGGATTAAAGCAACCACGAATGAAAAATTGGGTCCAGAAGGGAGAGAAGAGGGTATAAGTTGCCATTCAGTAGTTCTACTTGAGAAAAAATGAGATTTAATTTAAATTTGAAAAAAAAAATTCAAAGATTTTTTTTATTATTAATTTGCTTAGCAGTTTTAATTTTTCAATCTGATATTCCCAATTTAAAAGCTCTTACAATGGATAATTTTCAAAGTGAAATGGTCATAGAGGAATTAAGACTTAAAGTACCTGCCGAGACAAAAGCAGCTTGGTTAAATGCTGAAAAAGAAATATGGGAGCCATGGTTATCTTCACAAGATGGTTTTTTGGGAAGACAATTATTTTGGGATAAAAAAAAAGAAGAAGCTTTAATATTGGTAAATTGGAAAAGTAAGAAATTATGGAAAAGCATACCAATGTCAGAAGTAAATGTAGTTCAACAAAAATTTGAAGATAATGTTAAAGCTGCTCTAAATGTAGGCGAAAATCCTTTTGAATTAATTTATGAGGGAGAATTAGATAAGCAAAGATGAATTTTGATATCAAGTTTGATTTTCAAAGAAGAGATAGGATTGGACTCATTGAGGCTATTTGGGGGCAAGACAAGAGTATCGACCAATTAGAGAGATTATCTAAAAATGTATTAAATAAAAATGAGGTTGTTTTCATTACTAGGATTAATAGTGAAAAGGCTAATTATCTTTTAGATTTGTATCATGATGCACGATTCTATGAAGAAGCAAATTGCCTAACAATTGGAAAAAATCTGAATAAAATAAACACGAATAAAAAAGTTGCCATAATTTCAGGCGGCTCAAGCGATTTGGCCGTAACACTTGAAGCACAATTAGCGCTTGAAGTTTATGGAGTGAATTGTCAATCTTTTATAGATGTTGGAGTAGCTGGACTTCATCGATTGATGAGTCAGTTAGAAGAAATTAATAAATATGATGTATTAATAGTTTGTGCTGGAATGGAGGGAGCTTTGGCAACAGTTGTGGGCGGATTGTTGGCGCAACCTATAATCGCAGTTCCTGTCTCAGTCGGCTACGGCGTTAGCAAGGATGGAAAAACTGCATTAAATAGTATGTTGTCAAGTTGTTCTCCAGGTATTGCAGTTATGAATATAGATAATGGTTACGGAGCAGCAATGGCGGCTCTCAGAATTATTAAAAGTATTTCCTAAATAATTACTTTTTTTCTATTTCTAATAGGTTTTCTATCCATAAATTAAGTTGTTTTGATAGCATTCCTTCCTCTCTCATTTTGATTGCTTTTATAACGACTTCTGTATTTACCCACTCTGGAAATCTTTTCGGCATTTATTTTTATTTTCAGTAATTTTAATTTGGTACAAATTTTTATAAAAACAAGATCTAAGTAACAAATTTAATCTTTTATTTTTGATTTTGTACCTAATCTAGACAGCTCAGATGAGGTATGTTCACTTTCTACATTTTTTAATCTTTCAATTAGCTCAGAGAGATCTTTATGTGCTAACTCACCATTTTGCTCCCATTTAAGGGATCTTGAGTTACTAACAAGTTTTTCTTTCATTATTATATTGAAGTACTAAGAATATAAAACGAAAACAAGAGAATTTTGGTTATTGTTTCAAGTCTAAACTTAAAAAATTATGAAGATTTTAATATATAAAGAATTTATCTTTAACCACCGCCAACTATTGAAACGATTTCTAAATTATCACCATCTTTAAGTTTCACTTTTTCCCATTTCAATGAATTTATAATTAAATTATTTAACTCCACTACAATTGTATTTGGTTTATATCCCATATGGTCAAGAGCACTAGATAGTAGAGTATTTTCTTGATCAAGTTCTATTTTTTTTTCTTCTCCATTTACCTTAATTTTCATGAGACAACTCGTTTAGGATTATCATAGCGTCTTCTCTAGGATCT
>QCRH01000053.1 GCA_003211955.1 Prochlorococcus sp. AG-459-O09
TAAAAATAATAATCTTTTTCCTCTAATTATATTTTTACTAAGAATATTATTCTTATTAAAATTATAGTATGTATATTTTTTTAAAGAGTTTAAACACACTAATGATGGACATATTGTACCGCTCAAATAGTAAAGGATTGAATAAAAGGAAATATCATTAATATTGAATGAATACAAATTAAACCATTGTTTTTGTACTAATGGAAGAATAAGTAATAATGAAAATGTAACTAGTAAATTCGTTGTATTGTTTTTAATTATCAAGAAAATATTAAATTTTTTTTTAATTTAAAACAATTAAATCAAACTTTCAACAATTTAGAAGTAGTTAATTTAAAAACTTTTTTATCTATAGTTTCTTGATTTAAAAGTATATCAACTAATTTATCAAGTAAAACTCTATTTTTTTTCAATATTTTTATTGAATTATTTAATGAAATTTTAGAAATATTTATGATTTCATTATCTATTCTAGAACTAGTATCTTCTGCTATGAGAGGCTTTCTTCTAAATAATCCATCTCCTAAAAACATTTCATTATTATCAGAATCCATTGAAATTGGTCCAATAATTGAAAATCCATATTTCGTAACCATTTCCCTTACAATTTTTGTCGCATAAGAGATATCATTTAAGGAGCATTGTGTAATTTCACTTTCACCAAAAACTATCGTTTCTGCTGCTCTTCCAGCTAGAGCAATTTCAATTTTTGAAAATAATAATTTTTTTGAAATCAAGCCGCTAGAAATTACTTCTTCGTCAGGGCATATTTTTGTATATCCTCCTATGTATCCAGATCTAGGTAGAATTGTAATCTTATCAACTGATTCAATTCCATTTCTCACAGCAGATACAATTGCTCTGCCCACTTCGTTATAAGCAATAATTTTTTTCATATTTGGAGAAGTTATTAATGAACTTCTCAGGCCAATGGTAATTTTATCAAGAGCATTTTCTATATGAAGGTCAATGATTAATTTAGATTCGTCTCTTGCACAGTGAATAGCACTCTCATTCATCAAATTTGCAAGATCTGCTCCCGAAAATCCAACTGTTCTTGAAGCCCAATATCCTAAGTCAACATCACTTGAAAGTGGTTTGGAAAGTGAGTGAACTGAAAGAATTTTTTTTCTTCCATCCAAATCTGGAAGCATTACTTCAATTTTTCTATCAAATCTACCTGGTCTTAATAATGCTGCATCCAAAATATCTGGTCTATTTGTTGCTGCTAAAACTATAATCCCGGAATTATCAGCAAAACCATCTAATTCAGTTAGAAGCTGATTGAGAGTTTGTTCTCTTTCATCATTTCCACCTCCGATCCCAGACCCTCTTTGCCTACCAATAGAATCAATTTCATCAATAAAAATTATACAAGGGGATTTTTCCTTAGCCTTAGAGAATAGATCTCGAACTCGGCTTGCACCAACACCAACAAAAAGCTCCACAAACTCTGATGCTGATATTGAGAGAAAAGGTACTCCTGATTCACCAGCAATTGCTTTAGCCAATAATGTTTTACCTGTTCCAGGTGGGCCTATTAATAGAACTCCCTTAGGAACTTTTGCTCCAAGATTTTCAAATTTCTTTGGTTCTTTCAAAAATGTTATTACCTCTTTTAATTCCTCAGTGGCTTCAGGGACACCAGCTACATCATCGAATCTCGTTTCTACATCATCAATAGTTACAAATTTAGCTTGATTTTTGGTAAAACCAAAGGCTCTAGAAGCCAATTTTGATGTACTCCTCAAGATTAAGACTATAGCTAATATGAAAATTAGGAAAAGACTTATTGATGCAAATGAATTAGCAGCTGAGGCTTCTTTTCTGCTATTGTTAATAGTGAGATCTACCTTATTTGAAGTAGCCTTTTCAAGGATTAATTGATCGTTGTAAAGGATAGGTATTCTAAATTTATCGCCATTTTTATACAGAACATCAATTTCTCTCTGTCTAGGATAGAAAAATATTGATTCTATTTTCCCAGTCTCTATATCTTCTAAAAGATCCGAATAACTCGATTTAGAATTTGAATATGAGAATTTTGATCTAAACACTAATCTTTATAAGTGATTAATAAAGCATATATGCTTATTTAGAAAATTGACGTATATAAACAAAATATACTCAAAAGTTTTGGAGATAACCAGTTAAAGGTTATATTATATTATATGGAAATAAAGAAACAGAATGGCTGTACCAAAGAAGAAAAAATCAAAGAGCAAAAGGAACCAAAGGCACGCTGTCTGGAAAGGAAAAGCAGCAATAGCAGCTCAAAAAGCTATTTCTTTAGGTAAATCAGTTTTAACTGGGAAAGCTCAAGGATTTGTTTATCCTATTGAAGAAGATGATGATGAATAGCTTTTAAGATCCTAATTTAAATGCCTCAAGTATAACGGCATAAATTGCTCCAATTCTTAATTTATCAACTACGGTCCATAGATAATAAAATTTTGAACTTGCGGCAGGTTTAATTCTTATAATGATTTCAATAAAAACAATAATTATTGGGACCATTATTAACTCATTCTTACCTTCAGATATAAATTTTGTAAGAAAATTTGCGAACAAAAAATAACCTGTTAAAACAGAAATTAGACCAATAGATTTTGTCCTCCAAGTATCGCTTAGAAAACCAAAAAATAAATTATTTAACTGGTAGGTAATTCTTGAAAAATTAGTTTTTTGCATTACTAAAATACACTAAATAATCACTTAGAAAGCTGTAGTCAACATACGATTTTTTTAGTTTAGGGCCTTTAATTACATTTGCCACATTATTCTCATCACCAAGAGTGTCTAAAATACAATCTAATTTAATATTTTCTTCAAGAGCAATTGGGATATTTGAAGGAACAAAAATTGTGGGCAAGTTAGCTGCCAAAGAAGATTTCAATCCTGGATTGGAGTCTTCAAAAACAATTGAGTTGTTTTTGTTTATACCACTTAATTGGATTGCCTTTAAATATGGTAATGGATCTGGTTTCTTTAATTCAACATCTTCACTTGCAATAATGAACTCAAAAGGGTTGAAGCCATTAAAAAGATATTCAATAAGTAGATTAACTTGATTTCTTGAACTTGAAGTAACAATAAATTGTCTTACTCTTTTTCTATGTAATTCATTTATTAATCTAGAAACACCAGTTTTGAAACTAACGTAATTTTTTTTTATAATTTCTAAATAGTGAAACTGCTTAGTTTCATGTATTTTGATAATAAAATCTTCTGAGAAATCATCATTATTCGATTTAGCGTAATAAGCTATCCTATTTTTGCCCCCATTTATCTTTAAAAGTTTTATGTATTTATTAATGTCCCAATTCCAATTAATACCTATGTCATTGAAAGCATTATTAAAAGCAGGTAAATGAGCCTCTAATTCAGTATTTGCGATGGTACCATCTAAATCCCAATAAACACCCTCCAGATACGTCACCAAAAGAATTTATTTTATTTACGGTAAAATACAAGAGCAATTATTGCTGGTCCTGCTAACGCAACTACAGCTAAAGGAATAAGTGTTGCCATGATTAATGAATATGTTTTGTGATACTATTTTTACAAATAAATGTCGAAACTGTACTGATACGTTACAAGATTGAATTAAATTATGAAATCATGGACTTGTATAGAAAATTGCGGAGCTTGTTGTAAATTCGACTTGAACGAAAGAAGCGATTTGGCAGACAAACTTAACAAAGAAGATATAGCTTTGATAAATTCGATGACGTCTAAAGACGGTTGGTGTAAAAACCTGGACAGAGAAAATAAAAAATGCTTAATTTATGAAACCAGACCACATTTTTGCCGGGTAAATGAATTTTCAACTGCATTTAAAGGATATTTGAAATCTGGTGATAAATTTTTAATAGATTGCTGCAAACAACATATTTCATCAAATTATGGATACCAAAGTAAAGAGATGAAAACTTTTAGAATTGCTGTTTCAGGAAATGAATAGTAAATTAGATAAAAAAGAACAGAATATAGAAAAAAGTTTTTTTTCTATATTTATAACGACTTTTACAACAATTTTTATTGCTGAACTTGGCGATAAAACTCAGATAGCTACATTAATGCTTTCTGCTGAATCGGGCAGACCAATAATTGTTTTTCTTGGAAGTTCTCTAGCATTAATAAGCTCTAGCATAGTAGGAGTTCTTATTGGTAAATGGGTATCAAAAAAAATATCTCCTAGCAAATTTGCTTTATTTACTGGTGCTTTAATGATATTGATAAGTATATTTTTAGCTTATGAAACTTTCAAAAATTATTTATAAATGATTTTAAGTTTATTACTATCAACATTTCTAACCGTTTTCATAGCTGAATTAGGAGACAAAACTCAACTAGCTACTTTAACTATAAGCGGCACTTCAAATAAACCATTAGCAGTTTTTCTAGGATCTTCTTCAGCACTTGTTTTTGCAAGTCTACTAGGAGCTTTAACAGGTGGTTCTATTTCAAGTTTTTTACCCGAAGTAGTTCTTAAGTCAATAGCTTCCATTACATTTTTTATCATTGGTATAAGGCTTTTTATTAACTCTTTCACAATCGATAAAGAAGAAAAAAATGAGAAAAAAAATAATTAGTTTTAAGCTTGGATAATAAGGTGTAATAATGAAGTGTATACCCCTAAATTAATTTATAGTTTCATTTATATCATGTTTACATCATCTTCAATAATTGATAATCTTAATCAGTCAGAAGGATTAGAATATAAAAAATTATGCAGATTATTAAAAATAACAAAAAAGTCTGATAAGGAGAAATTAGATATTGCTTTAACAGCTCTGGAAAAACTTGAAATAATTAATAAAAATGAAGATGATGAATATACCTGCATAAAAGATAATGATCATCTTGTAGCCAAAATAAGATGTAGTAGCAAAGGCTACTGCTTTGCTGTAAGAGGAAAAGACAAAGATGATATCTACATTAAAGAAAATCTACTTAACTA
>QCRH01000054.1 GCA_003211955.1 Prochlorococcus sp. AG-459-O09
GATGTTTTTGTGGATCTTCAACCGTTTAATGTAGTTAAATCAAGAAATAGCGAAGGTGGTACAGGTTTTGTTCAGGTAGAAAAAGAGGTAAATAATTGGCAAAAAAGATTGTTACTTTGAATCTCAATTATTTTTCTACAACAAGGGTGTGCTTTGAAGTAGAATAGTAAGGCAACGTTATTAGACTACTCATTGTAGTTTTTTTAAAAGGTAAATTTTTGTTGAGTTTAAAGTGAGTATTTTTGTTGGCAATTTGCCGTTCCGCGCAGAGCGTGAAGATGTTATGCAGTTGTTTGCCCCTTTTGGTGAAGTTTTAAATTGTTCTCTTCCCTTGGAGAGGGATACTGGAAGGAAAAGAGGATTCGCATTTATTGAAATGGCAGATGATGCGATTGAGTCAAAAGCTATTGATGGTTTGCAAGGCACGGAACTTATGGGTAGACCATTAAGAATTAATAAAGCTGAGCCTAGAGGTTCTGGTGGATCTCGGAGAGGAGGAAGAGGCGGCTACGGCGGCGGCAATAATGGCGGCTACGGCGGCGGCGGTGGCTACGGCGGCGGCAATAATGGCGGCTATGGAGGCGGCGGTGGCTACGGCGGCGGCAATAGTGGTGGCTATGGAGGCGGCGGTTACAGTGGCGGAGGCAATAGTGGATCTAATAGCTCTAACGCTAATAAATCTTCTGGAGCAGAAGGCTGGGAAGATAGAAGTTATGGAAATTCTTCTGACAACTCTGAATATGAAAATGGTAGAAGTAGAAGAAAAAGGGGTTTGTCCAATGAGAGCAATGCTTCTAACGAAACAAATTAATAACCCATTTCTTCAAGCGCTTTCGTTAATTTAAATAGATATTCAACATTTAATTCTTTTTTTATAGATTTATTTGCAATTTGATTTCTCCAAATTTTAGCTTTTGGTATACCTTCAACTAAATTTATAAGATGTTTACAAATATCCCAAGATTTTCCTCCATTACTCAGATGTGCTTCTATATATGGAATTAAGGAGAATATAATATTTGAAGCAGATTTGGGTTTTTTATTAATTCCATAAATCCTTTGATCAATTTCAGACCATCTCAAGGGATGTTTATAAATTGACCGTCCAATCATGACTCCATCAAAATCATTCAAGGCTTTTAATGATTCATCGATATTTGTTAGACCCCCATTGATTTCTATTAATAATTCTGGATTTAATTTTTTTAATTTTTTTACTACATCAAAATTTAGTGGAGGTATGGTCCTATTTTGTTTTGGATTTAGACCTTTTAATATGGCTTTCCTTGCATGAACTGTAAATCTGTCTGCACCAGCTTTTGCGATAATTCTTACGAAATTATTTAAGTTAACGAAACTATCATCATTGTCTACACCGATTCTGTGTTTGATCGTAACCGGTAAGGTGCAGTTATTTTTTAAGGATTCTATACATTTTGCTACTTTTTCAGGTTCTTTCATAAGTGAAGCGCCAAAATTTCCAGAACATACCCTTGGACTCGGACAACCAACATTAAAGTTTATTTCGTCATAACCCCAATCCTGTGCCATTTGGGCTGCTTCTTTAAGGATTTTAGGATCGTCACCACCAAACTGAATCGATATCGGGTGTTCTTGATCATTAAAATCTAGAAAATTTTCTTTTTTATTCGTATACACTAAACTCTGGGCCACAATCATTTCCGTATATAAAAGTGCTTCAGAACTTATTTTTCTAATTATCATTCTGAAGTGTTTATCAGTACAATCCATCATTGGAGCAATACTTAATTTATGAATATTTTTAATAGAATCAGATTGAATGCATTTCATTGCTTTTTTGATTTAAATATATGAATCAATTTCTATCAAGAAGAACTTTTATTCTAATTCCTACTATGTCAATTTTAAAAATAATCGCAAAGCCTATGCAAGTATTAGCCTCTTCGCTTGCTTCTAAAGAGGAGTGGAATTTATCAAAAGATGAATGGAAATCTAGGCTTAGTCCAGAATCCTATTATATTTTGAGGGAGGAAGGAACTGAAAGAGCTTTCAGCAGCCAATTAAATAATGAGAAAAGAAAAGGGATTTTTCATTGTGCAGGATGTGATTTGCCGCTTTTTCTCTCAGATAAAAAGTATGATAGCGGTACTGGATGGCCAAGCTTTTGGGATCCAATTCAAGGATCAGTTGAAACAAAAGTTGATTTCAAGTTAATTGTCCCAAGAACCGAATATCATTGCTCTAGATGCGGAGGTCATCAAGGACATGTCTTCAATGATGGGCCACTTCCAACTGGAAAAAGATACTGTAATAACGGATTAGCATTAAGGTTTGTTCCTGAATAAAAATTTGTGCGGCCTTCCGCAACTTGTTTTGTGCATCACTTTATTGGAAAATAGTTTTATTAAAATTTTACAAAAATGATTGAAAATCAATCAGACAATATTGATATTAAAGAAAATGATGAGTCTAACCAGGATAAGGTTCCTGAAAATACTTCATCTGCTGAAGATAAAATAATTGAAAATCATGAATTATCTTCACAAAAAACAGAAGAAATAAATACCGAAGAATTAAAAAATACTATTTCCAATAATGATGCAAGGTTAGAACAGTTAGAAAAAGAGCATGAAACATTAAAAAACCAATATATAAGAATTTCAGCAGATTTTGATAATTTTAGAAAAAGGCAGTCAAGAGATCAGGACGATTTAAAAATCCAACTTGTTTCTAAAACTTTAACTGCAATACTACCTATTGTTGATAATTTTGAGAGAGCAAGACAGCAACTTAAACCAGAAAGTGAAGAAGCTCAAACCCTTCATAGAAGTTATCAAGGATTGTATAAACAATTAGTAGAAGTTTTAAAACAGCAAGGAGTCGCGCCGATGAGAGTTGTTGGCCAAGAATTTGACCCAAATTTACATGAAGCAGTGTTAAGAGAGCCTAGTGAAGAGCTTAAAGAAGATTTGATTTTAGAAGAATTGCAGCGAGGATATCATTTAGAGGGAAAGGTTTTGAGACATGCTTTGGTTAAAGTTTCGATGGGACCTGGCAAACAAAATTCACAAGAGGAAGTAGAAAAGGATACAGTTGAGGAGGATATTGATTCAGAGGAAAATACTTCTGAAGATGTATAAATTCCAGATTTTTACTTGAGCATTATCTAATGGCTGATTTTTACCAAATACTTGGAGTTTCAAGAGATGCTGATGCAGATACCTTAAAAAGGGCTTATAGAAAATTAGCTAGACAATATCATCCTGATGTTAATAAAGAACCTGGTGCTGAAGATAAATTTAAAGAAATTGGCAAGGCTTATGAAGCATTAGCTGATCCTGAAACAAGAGCTAGATATGATCAGTTTGGAGAGGCTGGCCTTGGAGGTGCAGCTGGTATGCCTGATATGGGTGATATGGGTGGGTTTGCTGATTTATTTGAAACCTTTTTTAATGGCTTTGGAGGACAAACTCCACAAGGAGGAAGAACTCAAAGAAGAGGTCCTCAACAAGGAGATGATCTAAGATATGACCTTAATGTTGATTTTAAAGATGCAATATTCGGTCAACAAAGAGAAATTACAATTCCTCATCTAGAGACATGTGAAGTCTGTAGGGGAACAGGTGCCAAACCAGGAACCGGACCAAAAACTTGTTCAACATGCGGGGGAAGTGGACAAGTTAGAAGAGCAACGAGAACACCATTTGGTAATTTCACACAAGTGGCTGAATGTCCTTCATGTAATGGAACTGGTCAAATAATCTCAGATCCATGTACAAGTTGTGGTGGTAATGGAGTAAAGCAAGTCAGAAAAAAATTACGAATTAATATTCCTGCAGGAGTTGATACTGGTACTAAATTGAGAGTTTCCGGAGAGGGAAATGTTGGTTTGAAAGGGGGCCCACCTGGAGACCTTTATGTTTTTATAAATGTTAAGAATGATTCAAAACTTAAAAGAGATGGTGTAACTATTTATTCAGAAATAGCAGTGAGTTATTTACAGGCTATTTTAGGTGATACTGTAAAAATCACTACAGTTGATGGAGATGTTAATTTAAAAATTCCAAGTGGTACCCAGCCCAATACAACTCTTTCACTTGAGAATAAAGGGGTACCTAGACTTGGAAATCCGGTTGCGAGAGGAAATCATGAAGTTTTAGTAAAAGTAAAATTACCAACTCGTATAACCGACTCAGAACGAGAGCTTTTAGAGGGTTTAGCTTCTCAATATTCAGATAAAAATATTAATTCCAATAGTGGACTCTTTAGTAAATTATTTGGTAAAGAATCTTAATGACTTCCTTAAAGCATTTGGATCTTAAATCTGTTCCATGTCCTTTAAATGTTGTCAAAATTAAATTGGCTTTGGAGAAGTTATCTAAAAATGAACAACTTATTGTTGAACTAGATAAAGGTGAACCAGAAGAAATGGTATTAAACAATTTAAAAGAGATGGGATGTTTGTTTAAACAAATCAAAGAAAATGAAAAATTTATAAAAATAAAAATATTGAATGAAAACTAATAGTAAATATTTAGGTCTAGTTACGAAAAAATTTAATGATTTTTTTTTAGTTGATTTAAAAAAACAAGAAAACTCTGGAAATAGCCAGAAATTTTTATGTAAGGTTAAGAAGTCTATAAATTTCAAGGATCAATTAATTTATGTTGGAGACGAAGTAACGATTGAAAAAATTGACTTTAAAAGTAAACGCGCAGTAATAACAAGTCTAAAAAAAAGAAAAAATCTTTTAGTTAGGCCCTCAGTTGCAAATATTTCTAACGTATACGTTACTTTTTCCGTTGAAGAACCAGAGTTAAATTTATCTCAAGTTAATAGGTTTTTGATATCAGCAGAATCCATGGGAGTTGAAGTCTCATTAGTTTTGACAAAGTGTGATTTAATTTCTGATAAAAGAAGAGCATATCTACTTGATAAATTTGAGAAATGGGGTTACCAGGTAATAACTTTAAATTTACAG
>QCRH01000055.1 GCA_003211955.1 Prochlorococcus sp. AG-459-O09
ATATCATGTGCAATTTCAGATACTTGTTTTTCTGTTAAGCAATGATCTGGATGAAGTAAATCACAACATGGAATTCTCTTCTCAATCAATTCATTTAGATTGATTTTTATTTCGTAGTCTTGATGGACAGTCATTGATTTTATATCTATACACTTATTTTAATAATGTTTAAGGGTTTGTATATCTTTAGTCAAGAAACAAAGTTCTTTAATATCTACGCAGTAATCTTAAATAAATAGATCTTCCAAATCTTTATACAAATCATCATTCTCTTTTTGGTTCTCTATAAGGTCATGGTGATCTAGTGAAAGTTCTCTTTTTGAGGTATAGAAAAGATATCCAAGGGCTCCTAAGAGTAAGGTCGTTGAGATAATCATCAGCATTTAATTGACTTATAATGAATATAGTGCAACACTTATCACAGTCAAGTGCTGAACTTTAATTAATTTTTAAATGCCTACCAAGAAAAAAAGAGTTGGTTTTATTCCTAGAGAAGATGTTATGAGAATAATTGCCAGGTTGAGCATAGAGAACAATTTAAGTAATTCAAAAATAATAAGTATTTTAGTGGAAGAAGCACTTTCTATAAGAGGTATATTTAATAAAAAAAATGGTAAAGCAACTCAATCATATCAGCTTAATAAAGAAAATTCACAAAACTTAATTGATAATTCTGGTGACTTTATAGATAATGCAAAACTCTCAATTGATACTAAATTCGAAAATAATTTTATTCCTAGTAAATCAAACCATTTAAATGAGGAGAATCAGGGGGCTTTTGACTTGCAAACTTATAAAAAGTTTTTATCATTCCTAAAATTTCAAGAAATGATGGATAAATATAACACTTAATAAAGTGTTGTTAAGTGAGACACTGTGCGTTAAATTTAATTTGTGTTTTATAGGAGATTAGCATATTAAAATTATTTCTCACCATTTCAAAACCTAAATTCAATTTATCTAGAAAATATTTATTCCTATGAATTCATCTCTCCCAGTTTTATCCGTAAATCTCCTCCCTCCAGAAAAATTATATTGTAATTTTAGTTATTGGAGTTCTTTGTTCTCTCAGGATATGCAAATTTTATGGGACAGAGCGCATGGAGTACCTTTAGAAAAACTGCCAAAAGGGCTTTCTGATATGATTTTTCCTTATTTATTGCTTGCACTCTCAGACTATAAGACTTCGCAAATAAATAAAATGAATGGAATAGGATTAGACAATTTATTAAACCTTTGGTTTGATAAGTACTTATTAAATAAAAATGGTTACTTCGAGCTAATTAAAAAATAATATTTAAAATTAGCTATTAATATCAAATTTGATTGCTATAAAAATTGATTACTTTTAAAAATTTTTTAAGTGATTCTTTCCTAGTTGGCACATCAATAGTCTTGCTATAAATATATTAAAAGGTTTGATGATGAATTCTTTAAATTTCTTTTTAGCAAATATGTGTATTGTCATTTTGATAATGCAAATCAGGAGAGATATAAAATTAAGAAAAGCAAGATAAATGAAATTTAATTCAAAAACCCTAAGCTTGATATTAAATCTGTTATTTTGCTTGTTTATATTTATTTTTTAATTTTTTAGTCTTTATTAATAAATTTTTCAAAGAATTTAAAAGTTAATTTTAGAATTTGGTTGACTTTTATTGTTAATGCGATGATAATGGCAAAAATAAATTTTTAATTGTGAATCTTCTTTCAGATACTTTTGATGATTTTGTTGATGATCTACTTTCATCCGATGTTAATTTGTTGAAGGGGGAACTTGATTTTCTGCTTATGCAGCATTTATTTAATTCAACAGATTTGAAGTGTATTAATAAAACTGAAATTGAAGATGACGAATCATTCGCTGCTTAATTTTTTATGAAATTTTTTTATGAAAAGTTTTGGATCCCAGTTTTTGGTTTTATTTTATCAAAATTTGTTTTTTTAATAGAAGGTAAAAAACAAAATTCTAAAAATAAAAAAAAAAAAAGATTAGTTAATTTTTGTCTTTATAAAGTATTTTTAATTACATAATTTAAGTAAATATATTTTGATAACAACAAAAGTTGTGCTTTAATTTTGCAAATATATGCATGGTTGAAATATATATAATTGCTTTTTAGCAAATTAAAATGAACAAAAATAATATTTTGAAGCCATATACAGTGCATTACCGAGATTTTCAAAATATAAGATTAGAAAACTGTTTTTATGCTTTTGACGCTTACGAGGCTAGAACACTGGCTATGGAATTTAATAGGTATATAAATGAGCATCCAAACAGTATAGACCTCATAAGATGCGAAAAATGAATACTTATTTTTATTAATTTAAAATAATAATCTATTAAACACTCAAGAATTTATCAATAACCGCTTGACTTAATTCACTAGTATTTCCGCTAGCAACTATACCTCCGCGTTGCATCGCATAATATCTATTGGCTTGTCTTACAAAATGCAAATGTTGTTCAACTAATAAAACACCAATTCCTGTATCTCTAATTATCTGGTTAATTGCATTTTCAATGTCTAAAACTATATTTGGCTGAATACCTTCCGTTGGTTCGTCAAGTAATAGAAGTTGTGGTTTGCCCAGCAATGCTCTTGCAATAGCTAATTGTTGTTGTTGTCCTCCACTAAGATCTCCTCCTTTCCTTTGAAGAAAATCTTTTAGGATTGGGAAGAGATCATAGATAAATGGATCTATTTTCTTGTTCTTAGATAATCCACCCGGTAGAGACTCCATTCCTAACATAAGATTCTCTTCAACTGATAGATATGGAATAATTTCTCTCCCTTGAGGAACGTAAGCCATTCCTTTCCTTGCCCTCTGATGAGGTGCCTTTCTGTTGATATTTTCACCAATCAAATAAATATCTCCTTTTTTTTGTTTTAACAAACCAATCAGTGATTTCAATAAAGTTGTTTTGCCAACTCCATTTCTTCCAATCAAACAAACCATTTCTCCTGATTTAACGTTTAAATCTACATCTCTAAGAATATGACTCTCGCCATAATAAGTATTTAACGATTTTATTTCGAGTAAATTTTCCATAACTAGTCCTCAGGTCTTCCTAAATAAACATCAATAACTTTTTTGTCTTTTTGTATGGTTTCCATTGTTCCCTCACATAATACTGTGCCCTGATTTAATACTGAAACATTACTATCAAGTCTTCTTATAAATTCCATATCGTGATCTATTACCACTACTGTATTTTCTCCTGATAAAGATTTTAATAAATCAGCCGTAAGATCAGTTTCTTCATCAGTTAAACCAGCAACAGGTTCATCAACTAACATTAAATCTGGCTTCTGTCCTACTAACATGGCTATCTCGAGCCATTGTTTTTGGCCATGTGATAAAGAACCAGCTTTTGAATCAACTTTTTGAGCTAAATTAACAATTTTTAAAAGACGTTCTATCTCATTAAGCTGCTCATCCTTAATGCTTTTATTTATAAGGTTTAAGGGACTTTTAGGAGTTGTCACCGATATTTCAAGATTTTCTTTAACTGTTAGATTTTCAAAGATTCTTGGGCTTTGGAACTTTCTTCCAACTCCAAGTCTGGCTATTTTATGCTCCTTTCTACCTACTAAAGATTTCCCTTTAAAAATTACTTCACCTTTTGTTGGCTTAACCTTTCCAGTTATTACATCAAGAAATGTTGTTTTACCTGCGCCGTTGGGTCCTATTACAGCTCTTAATTCTCCTTTCTTTAAATTTAAATTAAGTTTGTTGAGAGCTAAAAAACCCTCGAAACTAACAGTAATATCTATTAAATTTAGAAGATCTTTAGTTTTCATTATTTTTGCTCCTTATTATTAATTTCCAAGCTTGGATAGGTTTCAATCTTCCTTTTCAAACCAAATCTTTGAAGAAGATTCCTAGGACCATCTCCTTGAATCCATCCTAGAACTCCTTCTGGCAGAGCTGTTACGACTAAGATAAATAACCCTCCTTGAATAAACATCCAGCTAGCAGGTAAAGCTTCACTTACTAGACTTTTTGCATAATTGATGAAAACTGCTCCTAGTATCGCTCCCAATAAAGTTCCTCTTCCTCCAACAGCAACCCATATAACCATTTCTATAGAAAAGGGAACTGTCATAAATTGAGGTGATACTATTCCAGACTGAACGGTATATAAAGCTCCCGAAATTCCTGCGAGACCTCCTGCAATAGAAAATATTATCGTCTTGAATATAACTGGGTTGTATCCTGTAAACCTAACTCTTGGTTCATCATCTCGTATTCCTATAAGAATATTTCCAAATCTTCCTTTAACTACCCACTTTGCAAAAAACCATGCTGCTATTACTAGTGTGGCGGTTATCCAAAAGAATATTCTTTGCATGGACTCGGAACCTACCATCTGACCAAACAGTTGTGTTACATCTGTTTTTAATCCATTAGTTCCATTTATAAGTTTTTGTTGCCCATTAAAGAAGTTAAAGAATACAAGAAGAGAAGCTTGAGTAAGTATAGAAAAATAAACCCCTTTGATTCTATTCCTGAAAACAAGAAATCCAATTAAACCAGCTACCAATGCTGGAATTATCCAGATAGCGAAGAAAGTAAAAACAGGCGATTTAAATGGTTCCCAGAAAAAAGGTAATTTTTCAACACCATATAAAGCAAAAAATTCAGGAATATTATTTGGAAATTCAGAGGAGCTGGTTATTTGCAAATACATTGCTGCACAATATCCACCT
>QCRH01000056.1 GCA_003211955.1 Prochlorococcus sp. AG-459-O09
AAAGGCCAAGCGCTTGTAATAGAGGATAAAGATATCCCAAGCATAAAAGAATTTCAGGATGTTATCCCAGATCACTACTTTAAGTGCAATACCAAAACTTCTTTGAGGTATCTTTTACAATCAGCTTTAATTCAATCATTCGTAGTTGCGATAGGGGTATCTATTCCATTCACCCCCAAAATGATCCCGATTTGGATTATTTATGGACTACTATCAGGTACCACTGCAATGGGATTCTGGGTAATTGCTCATGAATGTGGGCATGGAGCATTCTCTAAAAACAAGACATTGGAATCTATTACTGGTTATTTACTACATTCATTACTTCTAGTGCCTTATTTTTCTTGGCAGCGTTCTCATGCAGTTCATCATCGATTCACAAATAACATAACCAATGGAGAAACACACGTTCCTTTAGTCATTAAAGGCAATGGAGTTACAGAAAAAGTTGGAGGAGAGAAAGAATTACATTTTTCAAATTCCCTAGGTAAAAAAAATTATGGAATTCTTCAACTTGTTTTACATCTAATATTTGGCTGGCCTGCTTATTTACTTACTGGAAGTACAGGAGGTGTCAAATATGGTACTTCAAATCATTTTTGGCCAATTAAACCATTTTCTAAAGCATTATGGCCATCAATATGGGCCAAGAAAGTTTGGATATCTGATATTGGTGTAGGTTTGTCATTAATTAGCATTGTTTGTTTAGTTTTCAAGTATGGGTTATTTCCAGTAATTGCTCTGTATTTTGGCCCTTTATTAGTGGTTAATTGTTGGCTAGTAGTTTATACATGGCTTCATCATACAGATTCAGATGTACCTCATCTTTCAAATACGGAATTTTCCTTTATGAGAGGCGCATTTCTTTCTATTGACAGGCCTTACGGTAGAGTCCTTAATTTTCTTCACCATAATATAGGTTCTAGCCATGTCGTTCATCATGTATGTCCAAAGATCCCTCATTATCATGCAAAAAAGGCAACTGTCTTAATTAAAAAAGCCTTTAATAAAGCATATCTTTTTAATCCAGATCCAATACATAAAGCTCTATGGAATATTGCTTGCAATTGCGTTGCCGTTAAGTCAGACATCAAGAGAGGAAGATATATATGGACATCTTCATACAAAATGGTCGATTAAAAAAACAATAACTATCAATTATTTATCACATTAATTTGCGCAAATCTGAAAAGAATATAAAAGAATTAGCAATAACTAATTTTCCATCTTAGAAATTATTATCAATATCTTAATCCTATGAGCGGCGACAATTTGCATGGTAAGCAGCCTATTAAATTTTATTCGGAAAAAATAACACTTACAAAAGTTGAATTATTAGAAAGACGGTTGAGTTTAGGCGAAAAAATTTCAGATTTAGATCAAAAGCATAAAGAATGGAGCAAAAAACTATCAGGTTGATCATCTAATATGATGAGTTATTTTAAGTTATTGATATTTGTATTTGCCCTATCAAGAAACTTTTCTGTAAATTATTGAAAAATTATTTGCAGGCATCCTAATAATATCCTCTTGAGAAAAACCATTTTTCTTACTCTCATCACAAACTTCCTCAAGATTTTTAATACCCCAAAGATCATTTTGCATTTTTAATGAATTATCGAAAAAATAATTACTTTTACTTGTATGCTTATTAGATATTTTAAATGGCCCATACAAAATCAAAAATTGTCCCTTATTGAGTAATTTTCCTGACTCTCTAAAAAGTGCTACAGTACAAGACCACTGTGCTACATGAATCATATTTATTGAGACTATTCCTTGCAAAGAATTAGCTAATCTCAATGGAATTTTCCAAGGAATTTTTTCTACATCTATCTCAAGAGGCTGGGGCATTTTCTTATTTAGGTCCTCATACTCAATCCAAGAACTTATACTTTTTCTATGTACTAACTTTGGGTCACTTGTTTGCCAAATTATTTCAGGAAAGCGTTTTTGAAAAACCACTCCATGTTCACCACTTCCACTCCCGATTTCCAATACTGAACCTTTTTTTATAATTCTGGATAGTACATCACCAATGCAGGCTCTATTTCTTTGAGTTGCTGAAAAAAAAAGTCTATTATCCAAAATTAAAAAAAATTAGGCGCTTTAGTAAAAAGGATAATTCTAAAATCTTTGATTATTTAATCCTTCTCAATTTAGGAGTTTTGAAAAACATTATTTTAAGACTAAAGAATAATATTGAAATTGTAAGAGCAGGCAAAACATAAAGTATTAAATCAGAACTCATTAGAGAAGGAATCTTTCCAAAAATTAAATGCATGTAGTAAGTCGCGAATGACATAAGTTCATATATATCTAATTAATTAATAGCAATTATTTGAATTCTAAAAACTACTTTTAGTCAAAAACTAAAAATTCTCAAAAAAAAGAGTCAGCCTGTATCCCTACTAGCTGACTCTAATGATATATTAATTTAAATTACCTCTAAATGAGGACATACCTCTAAAAAAACAAGATGAAAAGCTTATTTTTTTTTATTTAAAAAATCAGATCAAAAATAAAAGCACAGATAAGGTATATTTCGACACATATATGTAGCAGTTTTTAAATTTTCCTGGCAAAAAAAAGAATTATCCCTAAGTTTCTTTACATTATTAAATAAATATGTTATATTTGTTAACATATTACTTTAAAAAAAATGACTCCAGAAGCAGAACGTTTTAACGGTTGGGCAGCAATGTTAGGTTTCGTTGCAGCAGTAGGTGCATACGTCACTACAGGTCAAATTATACCAGGCTGGTTCTAATGACAAATAACGAGTCAAAAATAGTAGAAAAGGAAAAAATCGTAGCTGAAAAGCTTAACGGAAGATTTGCAATGTTAGGTTTTGTTGCTCTAGTTGGAGCATACTTAACTACAGGTCAAATCATTCCTGGTTTTATCTAGTATAAATTTTCTATAATTTTTAATAGCCTAATTTATAATTTTTAGGCTTTTTTAATAAATAGAATAGTTTTTATTAATTGTCGTTTGAGTATTGTTTCTAACAAAATAAATGCCAAAATGATTACACATTTTATCTCTTTTCTAAAAGTTAAATTCAAATTATTTTATTTTTATAGTAATTCTTGATTGCGGTTTGGTTTGAAGGCAAATTCTTGAGAAATTTTATTTCTATGCTGGCGGTATATATTTCAACCTAGGAAGGAATATAATTATATTAGTTAACATTTTAAAAAAATATTAAATTGATTATTCTTTTCTGCAATACTTAAATTTACTTATTAGTTGATGTTATCTTTATCGAGATAATTGGAGAATTCAATGAGAGTAAAACTTGAACCTGAGACAGCATTCATTGGCAAAAAGTTTGCATATATATTTCTAGGAATAATATTTAGCCTGAATGCCATAACTTTTATTTGGTTTTTCTTATTTTCAAATTTAAAATAAATCTTAATTTTTCGTTGAAAATAATTAAATAAAATTTTTTAAACAAAAATTTTATAAAAAAAAGTTATTTAGGAACTAAAAAATTCCTGGAATGATCTGTCCTGTTGTTACATAGGCACCTAATAGTGCAACGAAACCAACCATAGCCCATCTACCATTTACTTTTTCTGCATTTTGAGGGTATCCATCGTAAGACACAGTTTCATCAACATAAGGTCTGGTTTCCGATGGAAACATATTCTGTCTTCCACCTGATTCTGTTGTAACTCCTGACTTTGTCATTAAAAAAATTATAATTGTTAACTAAAGTAACACAAATATTAACTTATGTAAACCAAATCACGAATGATTTTCTCAAAGCATTTATGTTATTGGTCAATATGTGTGACATTTCTGTTTAAAAAATTCGTAAGTCACATTTTTAAATCAAATCACTTTTTATTATCAAATTCACAATCATTTATCTAATATAAGCATTTATACCCACACTAAGTAATTTTACTTAGTAGAATAGAAATAGCATTTAGGAAGTGCTTAGCTGGTTAAATCAAAAAATCTGAATTAACTAGGTCGTCATGAGCTTGCCAGTGGGATACTTGCAAGCTCTTTCAATTTTAAAAGAAAGCAAATATACAAAGCAATTAAATAATTTTAGACTTATTGAATAAAATCTTGAAGTAATGCCAAAGATTTATTTATTTGCTAAATAGAAAATAGACTGAACAAAATGTATGTCTTTAGATTTTCTTCTCATACCATCTTGTATTTTGATTATCCTTCTTCTTTTAAATAGGGAAAATAGAATATACAAAAGAAATCAAAAAGCTAAATAACTTTGTGCATTTACAAAG
>QCRH01000057.1 GCA_003211955.1 Prochlorococcus sp. AG-459-O09
ACCTGCTGCTCCAACCATTGCGCCAGCTACTATCAAAAGCTGACTATCTACAACGAAACCTGCTGCTGCTGCTGCAATCCCTGAATAGCTATTTAATAAAGATATAACAACTGGCATATCAGCTCCACCAATCGGCAAAGTAACTCCTATGCCTAATAAAGAAGAAACTATAACTAAAAGCCAAATAGAACTTGTATTGCCGTTTATCAAATCAAAAAAGGCTATCAAGGAAGCAACTGCAAAAACAATATTTACAAAATGTCTAACTTTGCTCTGAGTCCATCCCGGAGTAGACAACCAACCCTGTAACTTTGCCATTGCCACAATTGAACCTGTGAAAGTTATGGCACCAACAAATATAGAAACAGATATTGAAACTTCGTTAATCAATGACTTAAAAAAATCAAGATTTTCTACACTATTAGAAATAGGGAAAATAGCTACTCCCAAGGCGACTAAAAGTGATGACATACCACCACAACCATTAAATAATGCAACTGTTTCAGGCATGGAGGTCATGGGTACTTTTTTTGCAAGTATTGCTCCGAACAAACTACCTATGATCGATCCAATTATTATCCAAACCCAAGACTGAATAGCAATTCCAGAAGTACCCAAATAATAAGAAAGTAATCCTATTACTGATAACGACATTGCAAATGCAGCTAATCTATTGGCATCCCTTGCTGATTTTACTTTTGACAATCCTTTTATTCCTAGAGCCAGTAAAAGTACAGCTAGAAGGTCAATAACGAATTTAATAATTACAGGTAGATTCATGTTAAAAATTACTTCTTATTTGATGGTTTACGACTAAACATCGCGAGCATTCGATCAGTTACAAAGAAACCGCCTACGACGTTGAAAAGAGCAAATCCAAGAGAAACTGAACCAATGATTAAAAGAGGTACGTTACCTTCTGCTTTTACAATTAAAGTTAATGCTGCCAGCATTGTTATTCCTGAAATTGCATTTGCTCCGCTCATTAGAGGTGTGTGAAGAGTAGGAGGAACTTTTCCAATTAACTCAAGTCCCAATAAACTGCCAAGTAAAAGAACCCAAAGAAGACTTACAAAAGACATAATTTAAAAACCTCAATTTTCAAAAACTTTATTTTGAAGAACAACTCCTTCATCGCTTAATAAACATCCAGAAATGAGTTCATCCCCTTTATCTAATTTAATTACACCATCTTTTATAAAAGGCGTAATCAAAGATGTTAAGTTCTTAGCATAAAGTGAACTTGCATCATAAGGAACTGATGAGGGTAATTCTCCCGCTCCTATAAGTTTTACGCCATTTTTAATAATAGTTTCATTTGATTTTGTTCCTTCACAATTACCTCCCTGAGAAACTGCCAAATCAATCACTACTGCTCCAGTCCTCATTTTTTCGATCATCGGAGAGTCTATTAAGACAGGAGCCTTTTTACCTAAAACTTGCGCGGTACATATAGCAACATCAGCTTCAGATAAATATTTAGTTAAAGTAGCCTTCTGTTTTGAAAGAAATTCAGGAGTTACGGCTTTTGCATAACCTCCTGCCTCCCCCGGGTTTTCGTCAACTTCAGGAAGTTCTATAAACCTTGCTCCAAGAGACTCTACTTGTTCTTTAACAGCAGGTCTTATATCGGATACATATACTATTGCTCCAAGTCTTTTTGCTGTAGCAACTGCCTGTAATCCTGCAACGCCTCCTCCAAGAACCACTACTTTGGCAGGTTGAACAGTTCCTGCTGCAGTCATAAGCATTGGGAAATATCTATCTAACTCACTTGCTGCTAAAAGAACTGCTTTGTATCCGGCGATATTGGCCTGTGAAGAAAGGACATCAGAAGATTGAGCTCTACTAATCCTCGGAAGCAACTCTAGTGATAAAGCTGAAATCTTATTACTATTAATAATCCTGAGAAGCTTCTTGTTACCGTATGGATTCAGAAGACCAAGAAGAACAGCGCCTTCCTTTAATTTAGTTAAATTCTCCTCAGATGGAGTTTGAACACAAAATATTAAGTCCGCTTCACCCCAAATTTTTCGATCTAAGTTATTTATTATTATTCCACCCGATTCTTCATATGATAAGTCACTAAATCCTGATAATTTTCCAGCTGAACTTTCAATATAAACATCACATCCAAGGCCTTTTAATTTCTTTACCGCTTCTGGTGTAGCTGAAACTCTCCTTTCACCAGAGCTTTTTTCGGAAGGAATAAGTATCTTTGTCAATTTATTGATTTTTTTAACATACTAAATATAAATTGAAGAAAGTCAAAAGTCTTGGATTTTTGTTAAAAATATATTTTCTTTTCTAGAAAAAATAGCTATCTAGAATATATAGGTACTAAATAATCCAATGAGTATAAAAGCAATCGAATGTCCTGATGGTGTATGTCACAGTCATCATGGTGGTCATGCTGTTCCCAGACAAGCTATGCAGAAAAATCTAGAAAAGCATGGTAAAGACTGGTGCGAGAAATTAGCAGAGCGAATTTATGAAATGTCCGTTGATACTTATTCGCAGACAGTCATGCCCAGTCTTCACTCAGCAGGTTGGCAAAGAAGACATCTAGATTGGGAATTCAAGCTTGCAGAAAATGATTCTGAACCTGATGAGGCTCTAGTTGAAGGAATTATCAATGCCACTGAAAGCTTCTTAAGAAGCAGTGAGGTGCATCGATTATTTATTCAAGAATTAGTCCAGGGTACATTTGAAGAAGCAAATGACAAAAAAATAATTTCTAAAGCAATAAAATCTATTATTGAAGAAGAAATTGTTAGTACGCTAAGAGAAAAGAAAGAAACTCTTTTGAAGAAAATATCTGCAAAATTAGTATCAGAAGAAAAAGTTAGCGAGGAACTTGCAATAAATTCAGCTAAAGAGGGTTTCGAGGAAGTAGAAAGGCTACTTGCAAATCACAGCGAAGCAGTTTGACCTCAATTCTTTATATTTTCTTCATAGTTGGCGCAAAAATCCGCTCAAATATAAATTAATTATTAAATTACTGTTTGAAAGTACAAAGTTGTAACTTATTAGACATTTGATATGTTCTTTGATGTGTTTACCTATATAAAAGAACTTAGGTTTCAATGGAAAATTTCATTAGAAAAAGGATCGATATTGCAACCTGTTGGGCTACCAATAGGATTTCCGTAATGGATACCCTAGAAAAATATGAAGATAGTTATGCAATCGCAGAAGAATTTAGAGAGTGGATACTACATATAGGAGAAAAGAATGAAAATTTAAGAGATTCTGTTTTAAACTTCCCAAAGGAATTAAAAGAATTATTAGACCAAAAAGTAAACGACTAAATAATAAATTCATCGTGTAAAATCCGACCTTCAATATTCCGTCTTATTTATTATTATTGATAATGATACTTGTAAATAAATGGAAAGTAACGAGAAGACTTCAAACGTAGAAAATGTTGTAATTATAGGTTCCGGGCCTGCGGGTTATACAGCTGCGATATATGCAGCACGAGCAAATCTGCAACCTTTGCTTGTAACAGGATTTAATTCAGGTGGTATTCCTGGTGGGCAATTAATGACCACAACATTTGTTGAAAATTATCCAGGTTTCCCCGATGGAGTATTAGGTCCTGAATTGATGGACCTAATGAAGGCCCAAGCCGAAAGATGGGGGACAAATCTATATGAAAGTGATGTTGTCTCAATTAATACTAATTTACATCCATTTGAATTAAAAACTTTAGAAGGGACTATAAAAGCAAACTCAATTATTATTGCAACTGGAGCAAGTGCAAATAGATTAGGCGTAATAAATGAAGATAAATTCTGGAGTAAGGGAATAAGCGCTTGTGCAATTTGTGATGGAGCAACTCCCCAATTCAGAGATGAAGAACTAGCTGTTATAGGAGGAGGGGACTCTGCATGTGAAGAAGCAGCATATCTCACAAAGTATGGAAGCAAAGTGCATTTGATTGTTAGATCAGAGAAATTAAGAGCTAGCGCAGCAATGGTTGATAGAGTAAAGGCTAATCCAAAAATAGAAATCCACTGGAATACAAAAGTAGAGCAAGCTAATGGGTCTGAATGGCTTGAGAAGATAGAAACTATACACTCTCAAGATGGTAAAGGGGAAATCAATATTAAGGGTCTTTTTTATGCAATAGGACATACACCTAATACAAATTTTTTAGGAGGGAAAATTGACTTAGATAATAAAGGGTATATA
>QCRH01000058.1 GCA_003211955.1 Prochlorococcus sp. AG-459-O09
TAATTAAAAAAATAAAACTATATATTAATGGTAGAAGTAATGATGACGCAGCAACTAAAGCAATTATTTGATTTAACCTAATAAATGGTTTTTTTACGAGATCCTCTCCGCAAAAGCCACAAATCAGAATCCCTTCTGAAGATTGTTTATGAAATTGATATTTAGGATTGCAATATGGGCAATAATATCGAACCATTTTTAAATTTAATTGTTTTAATCATTATCTATAAAACTAGAAGAAAGTCATCTTATTAAAAAAAGAAGGCTAATTTAAGCCCTCTTTTATCTTTTAATTATATTTTTTACTGAAGTTAATTTCGTACCTAAATCATGGATCCTTGTTGCTAACTTCTTTTAAGCTAATGCTTACCAAAATTAACTAATTGTCTTTAACTGGGGCAAAAACTCTAGAATTAAGCTTATTTCTTAAAGGGCACCTAAACGATGCAGAAGAAGGAAGCTTAGACATTAATAAAAAATAATTGGAGCAGTTAATTAAATTAGTTCGGTTTATTCCGAAATTTCAGGCAGGCTATCGATCATTTTGAAAGACCTCCTAGAACTCAACAATATAAAATTAGGAAAATATTTCTCTAAAGACAATCCGTTTTTATACGCATTGCTTTTTTATAAAAAATGTCCGAGAGTGATAATCAATTGCGTTAAATTTTTTGGGATATTTTTAGTAAGTTTTGCTTATATCTTTTGACATTTAATTCGACTATCTTGATTTTAAATAATTGAGGAACTCTTTTATGAATCATTTGAAAGAAGCTAGCAAAGCTGATCAATCTAATCCTATAGACGAATATTTTCAATGTCTCTTATATTGCGATATTCACCCAAAAGGAATAGATAAAGACTGTGAAGTCATTTGTATGGAAAGACATTTAAAAGCTAATTATTGGTAATTTTATAAATTTCTACTTTTACTTAAACCCCTTAGAAAAAAGGTTATTACGAACTTTAAATTTCCATACATTTACAACACCTTTTGCATTAACTGCTGCAAGTGCACAATCATCAGGTCTCCAGGATATTGCCCCTACTAAATCTCCCGCAAATGCAGCCCCAACAGGGTCTCCATTACCGTCTTTTTTTAGGAAACTTGCGACAACAGAACCATCTCTAGATCCTGAGGCTATAAGCATACCTTTATTTGAAAAGGCTAGGCTAGAAATAGGTTCTGTATGATGACATAGCTCTCCTGGCATAGTACCTTCTGGACCATTCCCTATAAAACTCCACACCGTAATTCTCTCACTTCCACTAGTTGCTAGTAATTTTCCGCTGTCATCAAAAGAAAGATGACTTGGTTTGCCAGGATATCCCGTCATCTCTGCATCCATTCCCGTTGATCTTCTCCAAAAATGAACTGAATTGTCTTGACTCCCACAGGCAACTATATCTCCATCAGGACTTAATTCCATTGATACCAATGATCCTTGCCATTCGAGTTTTTGATTCGTTTTATTATTAACTATGTCAAAGAAAGTCACTCTTCCGTAGCAAGCAGAAGCTAGTTCATTTTTATTTGACCATGTTATTGCACTTACTGTGCTTGGATGGTCTTCTGAGGTCCATTTCTCTTCACCAACTTCATTGAAAACATATACTTTTTTTGAGGAAGCTATCGCTAGAAATAAACCGTCATTAGACCACTTGAGGTGTTCTACCCAACCTTTGCCAAGATCAAGTGTTTTAATAACTTTACCTTCATGGCAATTACAAATTTGAACATTTCCATCCTGACCTGATGTTGCAAAAATTTCACCCTCTGGATGAATTGCCATTGCTAGTAGACCAGCGGAGTGAGTATTTTCTTTTTTCCAAATAATTTTTCCGGTATCTCCATCGAATGCAAAAATACCACCAGCCACGTCGCCAACAATAAATTGTTTCCCTTTAAGAGCCCAACCACATGCTATGGCATAATCGCTAACTTCAGCTGTCCATCCGTCGTGGAACATGCCTCTTGGGCTAAATGGTTCTATATCAGGCATTTATCAAAGCCTTCTTGCATCTCTTTCTCATTTAGATTTCTACCGATAAAAACAAGTTGATTTCTACGAGGTTCGTTACCCCATTCTTTATCAGGTTGTGCAGTAAATAACATGTGTACTCCCTGGAAAACTATTCGCCTTGGGTTACCTGAGTAACTTATGAAACCTTTAGTTCTAAATATATCCACCCCTTTTTCTGAGAGAAGCCTTCCCATCCAAGTATTTAGTTTTTCTGGGTCAACATCTCCAAAACGTTCTATAGCAATTGAGCCAACCTCATCATCATGTTCATGCTCTGCTTGCCAGAACCTTTCAGTATTAAATGTAATCTCTTTTGAATTATTTTCTTCACTTTTAATGACTTTCATATTAAATTCTTCAGCAGTATGCTGTGTAAACAAACCTATTTTTGTTGGCTTTTCTATGTTCAGGATGAAGGATTTATTTCCTTTATCCTCCAGTTTGAGATTTATATGTTTTCCATATGGAATAGTATTTCCAGGCTCTAAAGTATAAGCTTTTTCTGCATAAAGTCTTACGGAGGATTCAGCACCATCTTTAAGTTCCTCCTCACTCTCACCTTGGTTATCGATAGCTACTAGGGACATTTCTGGATCAGGTCCTTCTTCGAGCATTAATTCATATTTACCTATAGCAAGATCGTAAACTCCTGTCCATTCAAAAGGATACTCTGGTTCAAGAAATGTTGGTCTGCGTTTGAGGATCTGATCGAGATCAAATGCACTAAGATTTAAGACTGTTTCAATTGGTACTTTGGCATTCTCGGCTCGAATAATTCGAGTCATTCGGTTCATATCTCTCAATCTCGATTCAAGAGTATCTAGTGCATCATCAGAGATTAAATCAGTTTTATTAAGGACAAGAACATCTGCAAATGCAACTTGTTCTGAACTTTCATCACTCCTTCCTAGCTGCTGATCAATATGAGCAGCATCAACTAAAGTTACAATTCCATCAAGAGTAAATTCAGAACTAATTTCTTCATCCATGAAAAATGTCTGAGCGACTGGCCCAGGATCTGCTAATCCTGTCGTTTCTACTAAAACATAGTCAAACTTATCTCTTCTTTTCATAAGGTTGCCAAGGACTCTTATTAAATCACCGCGAACAGTACAACAAATGCACCCGTTTGACATTTCAAACACTTCTTCATCGGCATTAATTACGAGCCCTTGATCTATCCCTACTTCACCGTATTCATTCTCAATTACGGCTATTCTTTTCCCGTGCTCTTCACTTAGTATTCTATTAAGTAAAGTAGTTTTCCCTGAACCTAAAAATCCAGTGAGAATAGTAACGGGAACTTTATCTTTGATGCTCATTTACTGATTTTTATTAAATAAACAATAGTTTAATAATAGTAATAATAAGAAATGAAAACCGTTTTTATTAGAAAAATTTAATCTGAAAGTTTGTCCCATTCAGACTCAAGATTGGAGCCAGATTCTTTATCACAGCTTCCACCTAATGAATCAACAATAGTACAAGTGTTGTGAACTGCAACGCTTACAGTATTTCCTTTCATCATTAAACCATCAACGAATATTTGATTAGAAGCTAAAGGTACAGAACTTTGCCTACTTAAGTTTTTTAATAACTTAGACGCTGGTATTTGTTCTGGAAATATTGCCTTAACATTTTCTTCCTTTAGCATATTCAAAGTTGAACTAATGTTTTCAGGTCTTAAGCTTGATGAATCGCCAAGGAAGTCTAGTAAACTAACTGTCTCAAATCCGAATGCAGCACCATAATAATCCATAGCTTTGTGTTTTGAGACAAGCACCTTGTCCTGCTCAGGTATTGTTGAAACCTGGTCAACAATCCATCCATTTAGACCGCTTAGTAAAGATTCAGTTGAATCAATTCTTTCATTGATGGATTTTCTATCTTTTCTGTTAAAAATAGATATATCCTTTTTTAAGTTTTTTGAGATTACTTTACTCATTTTTATAATGTTGGCTGGATCATGCCATACATGAGGGTCTAAACTTCCATGTCCATGATGATGATGGTGGTGCCCATCTCC
>QCRH01000059.1 GCA_003211955.1 Prochlorococcus sp. AG-459-O09
ATCTTATCCCAAAAGACAGACTCGGATGATAATATCATTGATATTAATAAAAAAGAGTCAGAAAAATCAGAAATTTTTATTAACAAAAAGGATTAACTAATGAGTTTAGAAAAAGTAATAGACGATAAAATTAGTGGCTTATTAATGAAAATAGATAAGCAAAAATTGCCCAATCATGTAGCAATAATTATGGACGGCAATGGGAGATGGGCGACTAGAAAAGGTTTACCCCGATCATTTGGACATAAGCAGGGCGTTAGTGTATTAAAACAAATTCTCAAAGCTGCAAAAAATTTAGGTTGTAAAGTAATTACTGTTTATGCTTTTTCAACTGAGAATTGGACAAGACCAACAAAAGAAGTTGAATTTCTTATAAATCTTTTTAGCGAAGTTTTAAAAAACGAAATTAAAGAGATACATGAAGAATCAACAAAAATAAAATTCATTGGAGATTTAACTCCTTTTCCACAAAATTTAAAAGACATAATCTCTAGTTCAGAATCACTTACCAAAAACAACAATAAATTTTTATTTAATGTTTGTGTAAATTACGGAGGTAGACAAGAAATAGTAAAAGTTGCTAAAGAACTTGCTTTAAAATCTTCAGCTGGGGAAATAAAACCAAGTGAAATTAATGAAGAATTATTTAATTCAGAGCTATTAACTGGAGGTATTAAGGATCCAGAATTGTTAATAAGAACTAGTGGCGAAAAGAGGATAAGTAATTTTTTATTATGGCAATTAGCATATTCAGAAATTTATATATCTGACGTACTTTGGCCAGATTTCAATGAGCATGAATTTCTTAAAGCAATAATTGATTACCAATCAAGAAATAGACGTTTCGGCGGTATAGAATCATTACCAAATGAATCTTTTGAAGATTCTCAATATTCTTCCTAATAAAAATGGCTAATTTGAATAATCAGTTATTAAAAGAAATTAGGTTCGATTGGAATAAAGAGGAGATTTTGGAAATACTTAATATGCCTCTTATTGATCTAATGTGGAGATCACAAACCGTTCACAGGAAATTTAATAAATACGACATTCAATTAGCATCATTGTTCAGCGTAAAAACTGGTGGATGTGAAGAAAATTGCTCGTACTGTAGCCAATCAATTTATAGTGCTAGCGAAATTAAAAGTCATCCACAATTTCAAGTTGAAGAGGTATTAGCAAGAGCTCAAATAGCAAAAAATGAGGGTGCAGATAGGTTTTGTATGGGTTGGGCGTGGAGAGAAATTAGAGATGGGAAATCTTTTAATGCAATGTTAGATATGGTTAGCGGCGTAAGAGATTTAGGGATGGAAGCATGCGTTACTGCTGGGATGCTTACAGAAGAACAAGCTTCTAGACTGGCTGATGCAGGTTTGACCGCGTATAACCACAATCTTGATACTAGTCCTGAGCATTATAAAAATATTATTACGACTCGAACTTATCAAGACAGACTAGACACTATCAAAAGAGTAAGGAATGCAGGAATAAATGTTTGTTGTGGAGGGATAATAGGCTTAGGTGAAACTAATGGCGATAGAGCATCTCTTTTGAAAGTGCTTTCAAACATGAATCCACACCCTGAAAGTGTTCCTATAAATTCTTTAGTAGCTATTGAAGGTACTCGTCTAGAAGATAATCAAGAAATTGATTCTATTGAAATGATAAGGATGATAGCTACAGCAAGAATTCTTATGCCTAAAAGTAAAATAAGATTAAGTGCAGGGCGAGAAAAGCTTTCAAAAGAAGCCCAAATTTTATGTTTTCAATGTGGAGCAAATTCAATTTTTTATGGAGATGAGTTACTCACAACTTCAAATCCATCTTTTCAATCAGACAGAAAACTTCTTAAAGAGGTTGGAGTATCATTTAACAAAGATTTTGAAAATTGTGAAAAAACATTATCATCTTTATGAAAGGCAAAAATTATAAAATAGTTTCCCTTTACTCTTTCTTCCCATTTCAAGAAAACTTAATTCTTGATCTAAAAAATAAATTATTAGAAATCGAGAAAGAAAACGATCTTTCAGGTTTGTTAATTTTTGCAAGTGAGGGCATTAATGGAACTATTTGCGCTGAGAAAAATGTAATTGATATTGTTATCAATCTACTTAATAAATATGCAGATAATAAAAATTTGAATATTAAAGTAAACTTTTCAAGAAAGAAAGTCTTCAAAAAATTAAAAATAAAAATCAAGAAAGAAATAGTTACAATGGGTGTCCCTGAAATAAACCCTTCAGCAAATAATGGGGCCTATGTTGACTCAGCTAATTGGAATAAGTTAATTAAAAATCAAAATACAATAGTCATTGATACTAGAAATCATTATGAGATTTCTATAGGTACATTTCAGAACTCTATAAACCCAAACACAAGAAACTTTAGCGAATTCCCCAAATGGGTAGATGATCATTTAGATACCTATTTAGAAAATAAAGATTCTACAAACATAGCAATGTTTTGTACCGGAGGAATAAGATGTGAAAAAGCTACTAGTTTTCTTAAAAAGAAAGGTTACAAAAATATTTATCACCTACAAGGGGGGATCCTTCAATATCTTGATGATATACCAAAAGAAAAAAATTTATTTGATGGTGAATGTTATGTTTTTGATAAAAGAGTTGCTTTAGATCAAGAATTAGAAAAAGGCACCTACTCGATTTGTCATGCATGTGGAATGCCAGTTTCAATTAAAGATCAAGAAAGAAAAGAATATAAAAAGGGTATCCAATGTCATTTCTGCATAGACCAATTTAGTGATGATGATAGGAAAAGGTTTGAAGAAAGACAAAAACAAATCGATAGATTAAAAGTGGAAAATCATAAATTTTATAAGGATTAATTTTCAAAATTATGAAAGTTGAAAAATTAGAAAAATTAGCAGGTGCCATTGGATTATTAATTAAAATTCAAGTTAGAGAAACTCTAGGATTATGTTTCTTTAGAATCGTTATAGCAGAACAGAAAGATAACTTAATTAAGATTTGGGCCGAAATGAAAGGTTGGACTTATTTAAATAAACAAGGTATTCAGCTTGATACATTAAGAATCCTTAGTAAAGCTCCTGCTTTTGTTTCTGAATTAATATGGGCAACAACTATGGCTTGGGCAATTGAAAAAAAATCAAGCAACAATGTAAGACTTTTAGCTATTTTTGATAGTGAAGGATATAGTAAAAAACTTGTAAGATATTTCAAGATAATAGGATTCAAAATTGTAAAAGAAGTTGGTTCTAGCCCATCAGATCTTATATTAAGATTGGTTTGGGGAGGTGCAGGTACACTTATGAACGGGGAATGTATTTATATATTGAAAAAACTTGAAAAGAAACTCTCTTTAATTGAAGAAAGTTAACCCGCATGATAACTACTTCTAACTAGAGGACCAGAAGATACTTTTTTGAATCCTAATGCCTTTGAGAAGCGATATAAATATTCAAACTCTGACGGATCCCAATATTTCTTAACTTCCAAATGATTGAATGAGGGCCTTAAATATT
>QCRH01000060.1 GCA_003211955.1 Prochlorococcus sp. AG-459-O09
GATTTTTATAATTGCAGAAGAAGTTTAAGAAACCTCTTCTACAGCTCTTGTTTCTCTTAATAAATGTTTTTCCAAACGCAATTTTATTTTTAAATAACTAGGGTCTTGTTCAATCTTTTGCCTATCGCGGGGTCTTTCCAAATCAACAGAAATTTCCTCAGAAATTATGGCAGAAGGACCGCTTGACATTAAAACAATCTTGTCAGACAAAAGCAAGGCTTCTTCAATACTATGAGTAATTAAAACAACGGTTACTTTATTTTTTCTCCAAATGGATAATAATTCATCTTGCAAATAGGATCTGGTTAATGCATCAAGAGCCCCGAATGGTTCATCCATTAACAACATATTTGGATTTATAGACAAGGCTCTGGCTATTGCAACTCTTTGCTTCATCCCTCCAGATAATTCTTTTGGAAATTTATTTGAAGCTTTTTCTAACCCAACCATTGACAAATATTTTCTAGCTCTTTCTTTAATATCTGGTTTTGTTTTTGCTGGGAAAACAGTATTTAAGGCAAACTCAATATTTTGAATAGTTGTTAACCATGGCATCAACGCATAATTCTGAAAAATGACTCCTCTATCAGGACCTGGACCTTTTATGGAATAACCATCAATAAGAATTTTTCCTGCAGTTGGAGTTTGTAAGCCAGCTATTAGATTTAATAAAGTTGACTTGCCACAACCTGAGGGACCTATTATTGAAACAAATTTGTTCTTCTCAATTTTTAAATTAATGTCCTTTATAGCCTCAAATCCGCCCTTGATTCCTTTGGCTCTAAAATCGAGAAACTTCTTTTCTTTAAAAAAAATCTTACCTAAATTGACTAATTCAAGGTGAGAATAATTTTTATTAGAGTTAGATGTTTTTGATGATTTTTTAATCATTTTATCAAAAGGTTTATATACTGTAATCGAATTTATCTTGAAGAAATCCAAAAAATTGATCCAAAATAAATCCTGTGAATCCAATAATTATTATTGCAACAAATATATTTTCAAGAGATAAATTATTCCATTCGTTCCAAATAAAATAACCAATTCCAGTACCCAATAGCATTTCTGCAGCAACAATCACAAGCCAAGCAGTTCCCATAGATATTCTCATCCCTGCAAGAATATTTGGCATGATTGCTGGCAAAATAACCCTCCTAATAGTTATTGATTTACTTGCTCCTAAAGATTTAGAAACTCTCAAATAATCAGGATTAATACTAGCTACACCAAAAGCTGTATTAATTAAAGTTGGCCAAATACTGGTGATGAAAATAACAAAAATGCCTGTTATCTCTGAGTTTCTAAAAACAAAAAGTCCTACAGGTAGCCAAGCTAAAGGAGAAACTGGTTTTAAAAGTTGCACATATGGATTTAAAGAAGACTGAGCTAGCTTTGACATTCCCATTAGAACACCCAAAGGAATAGCTACTAAAACAGCCAAGCTATAGCCAATTAATACTCTTCTTAAACTTATAAGTAGGTTAGTTCCAATTCCCAAATCATTTGGACCATTATCAAAAAATGGATCAGATATCCACCAGATTAATGACCCTATTGTTTTAAATGACCCTGGGAAATTTTTTACTAATAAACCTTGTTGAGCAATTACTTGCCAAATAATAATAAATATTAAAAGACTTAAAATTGCTACTGCAAAAGTAAGCCTTGTAGAAATAGCTTTGTTCATCATCAAGATTATTTAATTAGAACTTCAAAATTGTTGTATTAATAAATACCAATAAATATAATTTTTTATTTATTAAAAACCATCCCTCTTAATTTGGTCTTTAATGTATTTCATTGGATTGCTAGGGTCAAATTCATCATAAGCTAAGATTTCTTTTCTAAACCTTGCTGTTGGTGGATTACCTCCCATTTCCCTTTCAAGGGCTTGAGCTTCATCTGTTAGAAATATTGAAGCACTGTTAGGGTTGAAATCGCCTGCTTGAATTGCTGCAACTGCACCTCCTAAATCCCAACGAATTAATTGAGATTGAATCCAGTGAGAGAAGCTTTGCCATGGATATGGTTTGAAATCTATTCTATCAGGTACATTTTGAGTCTTACCTAGTCCATCTTCAAATTTACCTGTAAGAACAGCTTCAACAACTTCAGTAGGTTGATTTAGAAATCCTCTTCCAGAGATAGCTTTAGCAACTTCTTTTCTGTTAGAAGGAGTTGAGACATAAGCAGCAGCATCAATAATAGATTTATTAAGAGCTCTGAAAGTTTCAGGATGTTCTTTAATCCAGGGTTCCCCTGCTGCAAAGGCACAACATGGATGACCTGGCCATAATTCTTTAGTAAGAAGATGTATAAAACCTGCATCTTCGTAAACTGCTCTTTGATTAAATGGATCTGGCATTAAATATGCGTCGATATCACCAGCAACTAATTGCGCAATACTATCTGGTGGTGGAACAGGACGAATCTGAACGTCTTTATCTGGATCAACTCCACCTTTGGCTAAATAATATCTCAATAAAAGGTTATGCATTGAGTATGGGAATGGAACTCCAAAAACGAATCCTTTCATGTCAGCAGGACCATTTACTTTCCCTTTATGACGTTTAGCAACAGTAATAGCTTGACCATTTATATTTTCAATACTTGCTAGTTTTACACTAAATGGCGCAGTTCCTAGTCCAAGTGTCATGGAAATTGGCATTGGCGCAAGCATATGGTAAGCATCTAATTCACCGGCAATTGCAGAATCTCTTACTGCACCCCAACTTGGCATTTTGACAACTTTTACATCCATACCAAACTTGTTATAGAAACCCATTGGTTCCGCCATAATGATGGGAGATGCACAAGTTATAGGTATGAAACCAACTCTTAAAGTTTGTTTCTCTAAATTATTGACATTAATTGGTGTGTCATCGATTGGTTGTTTAGCAGGTTTATTTTGATTAGAACAAGCAACTGTAATTAGTGCTGCACCTGCAGCCAAGCTAGATAAAAACTGTCTTCTACCCATCGGTGAAGAAGCTTTTGTATTAGCAAAGAACTTCCCTGCTTGTGGTCCAAATGCTGCTTGAAATGCTTGATCTAAACCACCTGCTTCTTTAGCTAATTCTCTAAGCAATTGTTCTTTGTATGGATCACCATTTGAAGCGTTTTTATAAAATAAAAGATCTCTCATTTCTGCAGTTGAAATAGCATCAGCAATTTCATAAGCCTCATTTTTGATGAGCCCCATCCTAGAAAAATCTGAAATTATCTCAGCAGGGTCATCTGGCATGTCTGCCATAAAATTTTCATGATCATTTCCTATTGGCCGACATTCTATGCATGCACAGAAATACCCATGATCATTTGAAGGATTTAAAAAGTTATTTTTAAGAAATGTTTTATTACTTGATGGATTATTTTCTGAAGTCTGATCTGAGGTTTTACATTCAAAATTATAT
>QCRH01000061.1 GCA_003211955.1 Prochlorococcus sp. AG-459-O09
GACGTATAATAAAGATCTGAATATTTATTATCTGTAGTGTGCAGTAGTAGATCTCTTGTTATATTCAATAATCCGATAATTATTTGAAGAGGTTCGTTTCCGGCATCATATAGTTTGTTGCAGGTGATAATTAATGACTCTGGATTATTCTCAACCAATGATTTAATCAGATTTGTTAATTCACTTTCTGATACTTCTCCTAGGAGGTTTTGGATATTATTAATTGTTATCCCTTCTGGGAAAAGATTCAATTGTTCAAGTAGGCTTTGTGCATCTCTCATACCTCCATTAGATCTTTTTGCAATCATTTTTAGGGCCTGAACTTCGTACTCAATGGATTCTTTTTCGGCGATTTCTGATAAATGTTGAAAAATATCACTAGGGCTTATTCTTCTAAAATCAAACTTTTGGCATCTACTTTTTATTGTATTTAATACTCTCTCAGGATTTGTCGTCGCAAGGATAAATACAACTCTTGCGGGCGGTTCTTCAATAGTTTTTAGTAAAGCATTTGAAGCTGCCGTTGAGAGCATATGACATTCATCAATAACATATACTTTCCATCTCGCTTGAGTAGGTGCAAATCTCGCTCTTTCTATAATTTCTCTTATATTTTCTACGCCTGTATTTGATGCTGCATCAATCTCGATAATATCTAGAGCGCTCCCATCTGCAATTTGCCTACATAATTCACATTTACTACAAGGAGTTATCGTAGGTTGGTCGAATGCCTGGCAATTTAGAGATTTTGCAAATATTCTTGCACTTGATGTTTTTCCAGTGCCTCTTGAACCAATAAAAAGATATGCAGGAGCAATTTTTTTTGTTAAAAGTGCTTGTTTGAGTGTAATGGATATAAATTGTTGCCCAACCAGTTCGTCTAAGTTGTTTGGTCTATATTTTTGATGAAAAGGCTTATGTATATTTGGCATTTATTTTTCATTAATTAGAAAAATTCGGGATTCATTTAAAGAAATTAAACTCTATTTTTATGCAGACTCTTTAATGATTCTTTTTGATCCTGAAGGTAGTTTAACAATTTTAGATGAGAACAAATTATCTACCATTTTTTTCGTAATTGTGAATTCTTTTACATTTTCTTCAGAAGGCAAAGTGTACATTATGTCTAGCATTAGCTCTTCAATTATTGATCTTAATGCTCTTGCACCTGTTTTTCTTTTATATGCTTCATTTGCTATCGCTTCAACAGAATCAGGCTCAAATGATAATTCAACATTATCCATACTTAGCAAAGTTTTGAATTGCTTTACTAATGCATCTCTCGGTTGAGTCAAAATAGACTCTAAAGTTTCTTTAGTAAGACGATCTAATACTGCACAAACGGGAATTCTTCCAATAAATTCTGGAATTAGGCCATATTTCACTAAGTCATCTAATTCTAAATTTTTCAGAGAATCTCTTGGGTCTACAATTTTTTTTGCATCAACTTTGTTTTGATCTGAATTGGTGGTAAATCCTATAGAATGTTTACCCATCCGCTTTTGAACGATATCCTCTAAACCTATAAAAGCTCCCCCGCAAATAAATAATATTTGACTCGTATCAATTTGAATGCAGTCATGATAAGGATGTTTTCTTCCGCCTTGTGGTGGCACATTAGCAATTGTTCCTTCAAGCATTTTTAATAATGCTTGCTGTACTCCTTCACCAGAGACATCTCTAGTAATTGAAGGATTCTCACTTTTTCTTGCAATTTTATCTATTTCATCAATATAAATAATTCCTTTTTGAGCTAGTTCTACATTCATTTCTGATTTCTGTAGAAGTCTTAAAAGTATGTTTTCAACATCCTCCCCAACATATCCAGCTTCTGTCAAAGTCGTTGCATCAGCTACTGCAAAAGGAACATCCAGAAACTCTGCTAAAGTTTGCGCCAATAATGTTTTTCCACTTCCAGTAGGGCCGATGAGTAAAATGTTTGATTTTTGTAATTTAGTTGCTTGTGAATCTGTTGAATTGTTATTTTTACTATCTTCTTTAACTTTCCAAGCTAATCGCTTGTAGTGATTGTATACGGCTACTGATAATATTTTTTTTGCAGATTCTTGTCCAACAACCTGATTATCTAGAAAACTTTTAATTTCTAATGGCTTAGGAATGGAGGTTAATTCTAAAGGAACAGATTTTTTTGGATAATCAGTTGGTAATTTCTTTTTTACTTGCGGAGAGTTGTTTGTATTCGTTTGATTATCAAGTAGTTCTTCATCGAGAATTTCATTACAAAGATCTATGCATTCATCACAGATATAAACCCCAGGACCAGCTATAAGCTTTCTTACTTGGTCTTGTGATTTCCCGCAAAATGAACATTTAAGATGGGCGTCGAATTTAGCCATCGATTATAAGTTTTAAAAGTGAAAGGTGTTAAATATTCCCTATTCACTAGGATTGCTTATAAATATCAATTCGTCATCATATTCTTAAAAAATCAGTATCCCTTGTCACTTTTTGATAACTTTATCAATTAATCCATATTCGACTGCTTCTGAGGGAGATAAAAAGTAATCTCTTTCTGTATCTTCATTAATTTTTTCTAAAGGTTGACCAGTATGTTCTGCTAAAAGCGAATTTAATGTTTTCTTGAGAAAAAGTATTTCTTTAGCTTGTATTTCAATCTCTACTGCTTGACCTTGTGCACCCCCCAGAGGTTGATGAATCATAATCCTAGAATTAGGTAAAGCCAATCTTTTCCCCTTTGCTCCTCCAGAAAGTAGAAATGCCCCCATACTTGCCGCTACTCCAAAGCATATTGTCACTACATCAGGGGATATTTGTTGCATAGTATCGTATATGGCCATTCCTGCAGTTACTGAGCCTCCAGGAGAATTTATATATATTTGTATGTCTTTTTCTGGATCTTCAGCTTCAAGAAATAATAATTGTGCAACAAGTGAATCAGATACTTGATCATTAATTCCAGTACCTAAAAAAATTATTCTCTCCCTTAATAGTCTTGAATATATATCAAAAGCTCTTTCTCCTCTACCTGATTGTTCTATAACGGTAGGAACAGCAGCAATATTTTTATTATTACTTTCGTGAGAACTTATTGAGCTTT
>QCRH01000062.1 GCA_003211955.1 Prochlorococcus sp. AG-459-O09
TTGTAGAAGAATTAGTTTTTGGTTCTATTTTTTTTATTGGTCGATAATTATTTACTTCATTTTGGGTTATTTCTGGAGTATTTGTTGGGTTACTTTTTTTTAATTGTTTGGTTGAAAAATTAAGTATTATCCTATCTCCAAATATCTTTTTTTACAGTATTTTCAATTATAAGTTTTCTGCTTTTTATCATCGATCTACCTAACAAACCGACCTTTCTTCCATGTTTCATGGCCAATTCTAAGATCATTGTCACTCTATGAACAGAACTAGCAAAAGTGGTAAGGATAACTCGTTCTTTTGCCTCTGAAATATGTTTTTCTAAAGAGGGATAGATAGTCTTCTCAGAAGGACAAAAACCTGGAACTTCGGCATTAGTCGAATCACTGAACATGCATAAAACACCCTTCTCTCCGTAATGCACCATTCTTTCAATATCAAATTGCTCTCCATCAACTGGCATATGATCAAACTTAAAATCTCCCGTGAAAATAATTGTGCCAACAGGTGTTGTAACTGCTAAAGAAAAGCTATCGCAAATAGAATGGGTATTTCGAATAAATTCAACAGAAAAATGTCGTCCTACTTTTACAACATCTCTTGGATTTACTGTCTGTATAGTTGTTCTATCAGATACCCCTGCTTCCTCCATTTTTCCTCTAAGCATTGACATTGCCAGTCTTGGGCCATAAATAATTGGAATATTAAAATGCTTTAGATGATGAGAAATACCTCCAATGTGATCTTCATGCCCGTGAGTGACAATCATTCCTTTTATTCTTCTTTGATTTTCTTTTAAAAAAGTTGTATCAGGCATAACAACGTTTACGCCATGCATACCATCAGATGGGAAAGCTAGGCCAGCATCAACAAGCATTAATTCATCACCATATTCAAAAACGCAAGTGTTTTTTCCTATTTCATGTAGTCCTCCAAGAGGTATTACTCGTAGAGCTGGTGTATTACTTTTAGATCTAGATGAATCATGAGTAGATCTATTTACAGTTGAATTTGTACTTGATTGCATAATTTTGAAATTTATGAAGGCCTGCTTGTAATCAAATAAGGTTTATTTAAATTTAATTATCAAGTTAAATATAATCCCTATTATAAGGATTTCAGGATAAAGGATAGTTGCTTTTTCATGTCATTAGTTAATGGTGACAAAGGACTTCTAGGATTTCCTACATCCCATCCCGATAGCTCCAAAGCAGCCTTAATTGGGATTGGATTAGTAGTCATAAAGAGTGCTTTAAAAAGAGGCTGAAGTTTTTCATGAATAGCAAGCGCATTGGAAACCTCTCCATTTTGAAAAGAATGAATCATCTCTTTCAATTGCAATCCAACCAAATGACTTGCAACGCTAACAACTCCTACAGCACCTACAGATAACATTGGAAGCAACAATGAATCGTCGCCGCTATATACAGAGAGTTCAGAGCCACAAATAGCTCTTAATTCTGTTACTTCCTCTATTCTACCGCTTGCAGCTTTAATACTGAGAATATTTGAGAAATCCATAAGTTTCTTCACAGTATCAGGTAATAAATTGCATCCTGTCCTTCCAGGAATGTTATAAAGCATAAGAGGCAAATCCTTTGCAGAATTAGCAATAGAACTGAAATGTTTATAAAGACCTTCTTGAGGTGGCTTGTTGTAATAAGGAACAACAACCAAAGCACCATCGGCACCAGAGTCATAGGCTTTTTTTGTAGCTTCCACAGCCTCGCTTGTACAGTTACTACCAGTGCCAACTATTACTTTACAGGCTGCATCCAGAGATCCTTTTACCGCAATAAATAAATCATGTTGTTCCGCCCATGAAAGAGTAGGAGATTCTCCAGTAGTACCACATAGTACAATTCCATCGGAACCGTTCTCAAAAAGATAATTTGATAATTTTATAGCTAGTTCATAATCTACATCTCCATTTTCAGTGAATGGAGTTACCATTGCAGTCAATATTTTTCCAAATAGGGGATTATTACAATCAGTTTTGTCTGTAATCATTTTTTTGGAATTAATAACTCAGCTATTTGAACAGCATTAAGAGCTGCTCCTTTTCTTATTTGATCTCCACATAACCATAATTCTAATCCATTAGGCTGACTTATATCAGTTCTTAGCCTTCCAACAGCAACATTATCCCTTCCCATAACGTCATTTGGCATAGGAAATCTATTATTTTTGTAATCCTCAATAATTTCAATTCCAGGAGATTTTTTTAATTCTTCAAGCGCATCTTTAGGCTCAACTACACCAGCAAATTCAATATTGATCGATTCAGAATGTGCTCTCAGTACTGGGACTCGAACACATGTAGCAGAGAGCTTTAAATCAGCAATATTTAATATTTTCCTAGTCTCATTAACCATTTTCATCTCTTCTTCGCAGTAATTATTTGCGAGCATGGGTGAATTATGCAAAAACAAATTAAAAGCCAGTGAGTATGGCAAAACTTCACTTTTTTGAGGATTACCCCGAAGATATGTTTCAGTTAAAAGTTTTAGTTCCTCCATCGCCAATTGACCTGCACCACTTACGGATTGATATGTTGAGACAACAACTCTTTGAATAGTCGAAAGTTTATTTAACGGAGCTAAAACTAATGTCAGCAAAATGGTAGTGCAGTTTGGATTCGCTATTACCCCATCATGATTAATTACGTCACTACCATTAACTTCAGGAACTATAAGAGGTACATTATTATCTAATCTGAAAGCACTTGAATTATCTATCAATAAACCATTTTGTTCCATAATGGTAGATAACCATTTTTTTGAAATACTTCCACCGGCTGAAGCTAAAACTAAATCAAGATTCAGAAATTCTTCCTTAGTTGTTTTTTTTGTAACTAATTCTTCACCTTTCCAAATAATTTTTTTTCCTTCTGAACGCTCTGATGAAAGCAAGACCAATTCTGATATTGGGAAATCACGTTGTTCAAGAATTTTGAGTAATTCAGATCCCACAGCACCTGAAGATCCTAAAACAGCAACTTTTAATGGCCTATTAGGCAAAAACGGAGATTGTCTCACACTTTAAAATGATTT
>QCRH01000063.1 GCA_003211955.1 Prochlorococcus sp. AG-459-O09
CCCATCCTCTTTTTCTGTTATTTCAGCACCAAATTTTTGTAATTGTCGTGCCATGACTTTTAATCGATCTGTCTCCTTAACTCTTAATTCTTGTGCATCTTTAATTTCAGAAACTCCATTACAAAAACAAGCAGCCACAGTAAGGATAGGAATTTCATCTATAAGTTTTGGGAGAATATCTCCTTCAATAGTGAATGATCTTAAATTATTTGAAGTATTTACTTTAATAGATCCAATAGGTTCACCTGCAATAGTCGATTTATCTAAAATCTCATAATTGCACCCCATTGAATCCATTACATTTAAAATCCCTGTTCTAGTGGGATTTAATCCGACATTCTGAATTAAAACCTCTGAATTTGGAACAATAGATGCAGCAATCATCCAAAAAGACGCAGAGCTTATATCCCCAGGAATCAATATTCTCTGGCCAATTAAGTTGCCCCCTGACTTGATAACTACATTTCTTCCTAATTCTCCTCTGATACTGATGTCTGCTCCAAATGCTTTTAACATCCTTTCAGTATGATCTCTTGAAGATGCTGGTTCAATAACAGAAGTGGTTCCAGAAGCTTTGAGGCCTGCTAATAAGATTGCGGATTTTACTTGAGCGCTTGCTACAGGGGTTCCAATAACACAACCTTTTAGTTTATTTCCATCAATTGAGATTGGAGCTTTGTTCCCTTTTTCTCTACCAAAAATTTTGCCACCCATCAACGATAATGGTTTACCCACTCTCCTCATTGGCCTTTCATTGAGAGAAATATCACCTGTTAAGATAAAACTCTTGCCTTCTTGACCGGCAAGTAACCCCATTAATAATCTCATGGTGGTTCCCGAATTCCCACAATTTAGAATCTCTTTGGGCTCTTGTAATCCATCTAGACCCAATCCTGAAATCGTAAAAGGCTCATTTTTTTTTATTTCTGGTATTTTTACACCTAATTTTCTAAGACAATCAGCAGTTGAAAGTGGATCTTCAGAATGTAAAAACCCCTCAATAGTTGTCTCACCCTTAGCAATACTTCCTATTATTAGAGCTCTATGAGAAATAGATTTATCTCCAGGTACTTTTACATTTCCTTTTAAATTAACTCCACCATTTATTGTGCGGATATTATACATTTTCAAATTAAATACTTGATAAAATTTCTGTAAAAACAAATTATTTATATATTATCAATAAGTTTGTTTTAAAAAAAAAATAATCAAATTAAGTAACTGTTTTCTATAATAAACCTAGAAAAGGATTTGATTATTAATCTTACTTATTATCACGTTGCGAAGGATGTCCCGGAAACAAGTCTAGACATTGCAGTGGTCATTGATGTTTTAAGAGCTACAACCACAATTTCTTGGGCTTTAAAAAATGGAGCTGATTCAATACAAGTTTTTGCAGATTTAGATTTATTGAAAGAATCTTCAATTAAGTGGCAAGCTGAAAAGAGACTAATGCTTGGAGAAAGAGGCGGAAAGAAGATTGAGGGCTTTGATTTAGGAAATTCTCCTTTATCAGTTACAAAAAAAGTTGTTAATGGTAAAAGACTATTTATGAGTACGACTAATGGGACTAAATCGTTGCAAAAAGTTCAAAATGCTAAGCATTTATTTGCTATGAGTCTTCCAAATAGGAAAGCAGTTGCTGAAAAAATCATTTCATTAAAAACAGAAAATCTTTTAATACTTGGCAGTGGTTGGGAAGGCTCTTATTCACTTGAGGATTCCTTAGCTGCTGGTGCTTTGGCTTCATATCTAAAACATAATTGTGATTTCGAAATTAATATTCTGAATGACGAATTACAAGCTGCTTTGGCACTTTGGGATTTTTGGAAAAATGATATTTTGAAATGTTTAAAAACAGCAACCCATGGCAAAAGATTGACAAGTCTTGGAGATTATGAGGATGATTTTAAATGTTGCTCTGAACTTGATTGCTTAGATATTGTTCCAGCTCAAGTTGAAAGAGGTGTGATTCGTGCCTCATGATTTACGAATTTGTTCACTAGGAGTAAAGTCTTGACTGATTTTTTGGTAGCTGCATTGCAAATTACGAGTACTTCAAATGTTGAAGCAAATTTTATTGAAGCAGAAGAACAGATTGAATTAGCGGCTAGAAGAGGTGCTGAGTTAATAGGATTGCCTGAGAATTTTGCTTTTTTAGGAGGAGATGATGAAAAACTTAGATTAGCTTCTGAATTGTCTGAGAAGTGTGCAAATTTTCTAAAAACTATGTCACAAAGATATCAAGTATTTCTTTTGGGAGGAGGGTATCCTGTCCCAGCTGGTGATGACAGTCATACTTTTAATAGATCAGCCTTATTTGGGAAGGATGGACAGATTTTGGCAAAATACGACAAGATTCATTTGTTTGATGTTGATTTGCCAGATGGAAATTTATATAAGGAATCATCCACTATCTTATCTGGAGCAGAGTATCCACCTGTTGTAGATGTTCCAGGTTTATGCAAAATAGGATTATCAATTTGTTACGACGTTAGATTTCCTGAACTCTATAGATATTTGTCTTCTAATGGTGCAGAGCTAATTATGATTCCCGCAGCTTTTACAGCATTTACTGGAAAAGATCATTGGCAAATCCTATTACAAGCAAGAGCAATTGAGAATACAGCATATGTAGTCGCTCCAGCTCAAACTGGGATTCATTATGGAAGAAGGCAAAGTCATGGCCATGCAATGGTAATTGACCCTTGGGGTACAGTTTTATCAGATGCCGGAAAGACTCAAGGAGCTGCAATAGCTCCTGCTGATAAAGAAAGAGTAAAGAAAATTAGGGAGCAGATGCCAAGCCTTAAACATAGAAAAAACAAATTGTTTTCAAACTAATGATAAAGTTTTTAGATAATAAACTTTTTCGTTATTTAACCGTTTTTTTATTTTTAAATTCTTCAATCCTTCCAGTTAAATCTTCAAGTGCTCTTGCGGCATGGGCTATAAATACAAAAGGGGTTTTAGAATTAAGAACTAAATCAAATACAAATTTAAAAGCATACTTTCAGAAGGCTAACCAA
>QCRH01000064.1 GCA_003211955.1 Prochlorococcus sp. AG-459-O09
TTAAGATTTAAATGGTTGGTGAATTAAAAAATCCCTTACTGTATAAAAATATTATTATGCCAATAATTGGACCTATCCCAAAAACAAAAAGTAGTAATTTTGCAGAATTCTTTGTTTGACCTAATTTTTGATCTTTTAAATTTGAATTAGTTTGATTTTTTTTTGATTTTTTCTTTCTCATATAGGATATATTACTACAACACGACTTTAAAAGATTTTGTTATGTTATGAGGTCTGAAATGATTTTTTCAATTTAACAAAAATTATATAGGAGTCACAAAAGATCGTATTATATAATGTAGAGAATATAAAGGAAATATGAGTGCAACTAAAAGAGAGGAAGTATGTTCTCACCTTCGATATATAAGGTTAGAGCTTAGAGAGATGCATCAAATGCTTATGAAAGAAGATTTGATGCCAGATCTTAATGAAGCAAAGGAAGTCCTCGCACAGCTTGATGCTTTATTGGATTTATTATCAGAAAAAAGAGTATCGAAGATAAAAAGCCAATTTTGAAAAACTTTCGATTAATTTTAAAATATTAAAGATAATTTGTAGCGGATTCTATTTTTTTTCTATTATCGTGCATTTGTTCTAATTTATTGTATATTTCTTTAATTTGGATTTGTATTAGATCGGTCGAATGTATATTACTTAACGCATCTAATGTTGATAGAAGGCTTTCTTTGGCTTCAATTAAATGTCTACATTCTTTACTGCCTGCTTCGTAAGACATAGGAATTTATAAAAATATAATTATCACAAATATATTAAAAATTCTTCCGTATTGCTTGATACTCTTATTAAATCAACGCTTATTATTGTAATTTTCAATACAGAATAAGAAATTATTTTTACTAATATTTAAAAAAAAACTTATGAAAGAAAACTCCAATGATTATAAATTCTGTATTAAATTGGCCTTGGACAATGCAAAAAAAAGAATTAACCTACTAGATAATTGTGACAAAAAGTGTGTCTTAGAAGAATATAAGGAATGGATTAATGATGGTTTAAATAAGCATACAGTTTTACTACTAAGAGATGATCCGATCATCTAAGAATGATGTTAAAATATTTTTAATTTTTTGTACTAGAAGTAATCCTAAATAAAAAATAAAGACTTACGATAAAAATTATTGACAAAATAACAGTTAATGAAGAAAAACTATCCATATCTATATTAATAAAAAATTTGTTTAACTATAGCAGTTAACTTTAAAAAGTCCTGCATTCATTTTTCTTTCAAAAGTGAAAGAATAAATTTATTCAAAGTTTCTTTTTCTAAGAAAATTTTTTTATTCCTGTAGGTTATTAATTTCTTAAAGATTAAATCAACTAATTGTTCTGATTTTGGAGACATATATTAAATTTATTTTTCTAATAAATAAATTTTCTCTTCACCTATTTTATCTGGCTTTGTTATTTTGCATCCTTTATCTTTTTCCATATTACAATCTTTTGTGGCAGGAAAAGATTTCCAGGTGCAAATTTTTTCTTGTGAATCTTCTTTTAAAATATTCCATCCATCATCTAAGTATTCTGAAATACCATCCTCTCCACAAGAAAACTTTATTTCCATTCTTTTCTTTTCTGAATTAGGATTCTCATCAATATTTTTTTCTAAATTATTTATGGGATACTCTTTATTAGTTGATGTCTTACAAGAAATTAAGAAAATTGCAATTAGAATTATATGTGGGAGTTGTTTTATTATTTTCATTTTTAACTTTTGATGATTCTAAATTATTTAAATTATAGTTTATTTAGATTCTATTAATTTTAATAGTTTGTCCATTTTATTCATCAAGTCTTTTACATCACCCGGTTTCGGTAATATTAATTCTTCAGTAACTTCTAAATGCATTTTCTTTAAGTTTTGCCTCAAATCTTTTAAATGCATTTTTATGTTTTCTTTCTTTTGTTTTATATCAGTCATAGGAATAAAATTTAAACTTTATTAAACCCCAAGTTTCTATCATAATATTAGGATGCTTATTAATTAATAGAGAATAGTTCAAAATTTAATTTTTTAAATTTTCTATTTCATAGATTTCTTCGCCACCATAACAAAAATTTGTAGATATCATTTTTAGTTCCCTATTATTAATTCCGATCATTTTTTTATTTTTAAGAATATAATCTTTAGCAATCGCTTCACAATCTAATTTGTTTTTTGCATGTTTAATAACTGGATAAAAATATGCCAATGTAGTAATTACAAACAAAAATATTATTAATGATTTTTTATCATTTTTAAAGAGTTCTTTAGATGCTTTTTTGGCTTTTAATATTTTTATTAGTAATTTATCTGGTAATCCTAATTGAACAAATAATAACTCTACCCACCATGGAAGATCCTTATCTTTCTTTTTCTTTAAATTTTCGGATGTATTCATTTTCTTGGCTTCATGGTTTTGGTTTCTAAACTCTTTAGGGTTAGCTGTTTCTTTCTTACTCATATCATCGAATGATTTATATGGAATGTAGAGGTTTTATTTTGATTTGGAAACTATATTTTTATTTTATAAGTTTTAATTTAATTTATCTATGAATTTGAGTATTGTTAATCTGTATTTAGAAATTTTAAATGGCAAAAAAAAGAAGGAAATTAAATAAAGATTTTGAGAGAAAAATATATTCATCAAAAAAAAATGTCGAATTAGTACTGGCAAAAATCTATGATATCAATGATGAAGACATACAAAAAGAATATATGAGTGCATTTAAAAAAGTGGTTTACTTATATGATGAATTAAAAGAAGATTACGAACATCATGGATTTTCTGATAATTCTGAAGAACTTCTCACAAGCTATAAAAATGCTTTTAATCTTTTCGAATCAGAATTTGAAATTTAAATTCAAGTTCTAATTACCGTTTGTAAGGTTTTACGGGTATTTCAATTGGATTTCCTTTTTGGAGATCAGATTTTTTCTCTTGTAAATTTTTGATGCATAATGATACCTTTTTCTTCTTTGCGCAAAATCTTTTTATTTGGTAGTCAGTAAGTG
>QCRH01000065.1 GCA_003211955.1 Prochlorococcus sp. AG-459-O09
TTAAATTCATTCAATTCTTCTTTCTCTTCTTGACTGTATATAGTATTTTTTTCAAAACCTCCTTTTGAAAGTATCCTCCATTGAGTACTAAAGGCATTTTTAGTGTTTTTCATTTTTCCAACCTTATCTAAAATTATGGGAAGTCCTCTTATGATTGGATAAGTCATATCGCAATTATTGCAATTAAGTTTACCGTTTATTATTTCTTCTTTGTCAGAATCAATACTTACAGCTTTAAATTCACCAGAACATATTGGACAACAGATATAATTGAGTAACGTTTTCTTCATTAGAGCGATCTCCAAAATCTACTACTTTAGTTTTAATTTTACTAATTAAATTACAATATAAGCTTTACTTTAACTTCGAGTGTTTTTTAAAATTATGTATTAATAAATTATAAGAAACTTAAATATATAACTTAAATTATAAATATATTATTGCAGTTGCTTTGGGAGCACTAGGTTGCAGGTTGGAATCCTTTCGCCCCGATCAGTTATTGCAGTAAGTCTCAGCTAATATCTAATTTACGCAAATTATTGCTTCACGCAAAAATAACGCAAAAAATATTTTCTTCAAAATATTGGAAGTGCAATAAAAAATAGGTTAATTAGAAGTTTCATCTAATTTTGAATAATCGTCTCAACACTAAGAAAACTGAAATTTTATCTTTCTATATAAGAAATTAGATATTACAAGAAGAGTATGCTTAGGGTTTTTATATGAGAAGCCATTCTTTATTTGACTCTGCCAGTTGAAAAAAGAATGCAATTTATTTATAGCTGAAGAATTAATCTTAAATACACCACTTATAAATAATGTATTCCAGCCGAACTCTTTATTAAGGGTATACCATAGCTCATTAGATTGAATCTTTAGATCAAAAATTTCAGATTTATCGTATTTAATGATTCTAAAACCTGTTAGATAAGACAATGAGACTGCAGTGTGTAAGTCATAGATAAAAACCCGTAATGATTTAGTTCCGAATATACCAAATAATTCAAATAAAGCAGGCATAAAAACTGCTTCAGTATTAATTTTACGAAAATACTCTTCAGCAGCAGTCTTAATATTGTTAATTTCTTTTGACTTAACTTTGTATGTTTTTAATTTATAGTTAATTAAATCATGTATTTTATTCTCCCAGAATTCTTCTGCATGCGCTGAATTCATTTTCAAAGCTGTTTTAAAGTCTTGATCTAAGTCTATTTCCTGATTTGGTTTCATAAAATGAATTTTTTCCTGACAGTTTTTTAGCTTCTTCGAGTTCCTTACTTCAGCAATTCCATTCTGTTCTAGATTTAAATAGTAGTTCTCTTTTTTTGAAAAGTAAACAAAAGATGCAAACGGAATAATTGATTTAGGTCTGAAAATCTTGTTCTGAGGTAAAATACGATCAATTTTTTCTAGCGCTGAATCTAACCTTAGTTGCTTTTCCTTTTCATTGCCAATCCAATTTGCGTAACCAAATTGAGTAAATAAAATATCAATATTATCTATAGAAAAAGGAATTCTTTTTAAAACTTTGATCGCATCAGTATTTGTTTTTATAACACAATCATTGATGTTTAAGATGCCTATTCCCTCTATGTCTACGTAATTCAAGGAATCCCCTCCCAGATGGCTCAATGTGGTTAGAGTAAAGTCCTTCCCAATAGGATATCTTTTGCCATCCTTTGCTTCTGTTACATAAAAATTTTTTTTTATAAGATATTTAATTACTCTTTTATCAATTGTCTTTTGGTAAAAAAAGTTGACTTTTAAATGCTGTTTCTCCAATTCATTTATAAAGGGAATACTTAAATGGTCGGAATGCTCGTGTGATATCCAGATAAATATTCTCTTTCTAGAATCTTTAAGATAGTTGATAACTTCTAGATTTGAGATGCCTCCATAAAGTAATGCCCATCCTTTATTAAATGCTGTCCCTTCAAACCAAGGATCTTGAAGTAGAATTGTATCATTATTTTCTAAAAGATAAGATGAATGATTGAGGAACTTTAGTATTTTCACTTTCTAATTACAATCAGAAAATTTATTAAGGTAATCCTAGCCTGTTCTCATGATAGTTGTTACATAAACTGATAATTCATTCTTTATCTGATGCTTTTCTCCTGTAACCTTTATGTAGATAAAGTCGAAAGTAAATTTATTTGATTAAAAATTCTTAGCTCAAAATATTAAATGATTTTTAACTTTAAAGTCGAGAAAATAAATATAATATTCTTATTCCTTATGGAGAAGGATAATATATTTGAAAAAAATATTATTCAGGAAATGATAAAGTCTTGGGCAGAAAATTAATTGATCTCTCTGGAACAAAGTAATTAATTTTGAATATCTATGCGATATAGGTTTAATAGAGGAAAAGCATTTATCAATTTTTAAATATACTGATAGTGCTGATGAGACTTGGGATTTTATAAAAAAAGTCTAACAATAGTAATTGATTTTTGAAGATATCATAATCTTTTAGCTCACACAAAATTCACGCAAATCAAAACTTCTTAGACCGAATTAGACCACACTTATTTCTCTAAAAGTCCTGAAAGCAAAATAAGTCTCAGTTATAGCTTCATTTTTGCGGATGCTTTGAGAGCGCTAGGTCCCAGGTCCGAATCCTGTCGCCCCAATAACTTATAGCAGTAAGTCTCAGCTACTAATATATTAAACCTAAAAAATAGGGTGCCCAAAAAGTGTCCGTAATCAAAACTTAATTCCTAAAAAATTGTATAATTGATTGATCGTTTTGCGTTCTCAGATAATATTGTTTTAACTATGTTAATTGCTTTAAGGTGCCCAAATTGTTTTAAAGGCCTCCAAATTAATTTTGATAAGAAAGTATTAAATTGTACTAATTGCGGTGAGTCTTATAAGAAAACTTCTAATTTTTTTGAAATTATCACAAAAAAAGACATTGGTTATATAGAAAGGAAATCATTAGAAATTTGGGGAAAGGATTTACATAAAGCATCCAAAAAAAA
>QCRH01000066.1 GCA_003211955.1 Prochlorococcus sp. AG-459-O09
TACATTTGATTTACCTAAAGCCGTAGCCGGAATTCTTGCATCATGTTATGCATTTGTGAATTTAATAGCTAGACCTGCCGGAGGATTGATATCTGACAGAACAGGCAATAGAAAAAACACAATGGGATTCCTAACTATGGGATTAGGGTTTGGATATCTATTGATGTCTTTAATAAAACCTGGAACTTTCACAGGATCAGCAGGAATTCTTATGGCTGTATTTTTAACTATGCTTTGTTCATTTTTTGTTCAATCAGGAGAAGGTTCAACTTTTGCTTTAGTTCCCTTAGTTAAAAAAAGAGTAACAGGACAAATAGCTGGATTGGTTGGGGCTTATGGAAATGTTGGTGCAGTAACTTATCTAAATATTTATAGCCTTTTACCTTTATGGATGGGTGGAGGTAAAGATCCTTCTCCAGAAATAATTGCTGCTTCAAATAGTGCCTTCTTCCAAGTCTTAGGTATAGCAGGATTAATAGTTGGATTCTTCTGTTATTTCTTTTTAAAGGAACCTCAAGGATCATTCGCGGATGCTTATGAAGGCGAAAAAGCTGAAAATTACGTTTAACCAATAACTATTGAGATATTTATAAAAGAAATTTTATGAATTTTACTAAAAGTCAATGCCCATATTGCGGTGTTGGCTGTGGTTTAAAAATGAAGCCTAAAAGTTCGGTTTCTGATGATAAATGGTTAGTCAGTGGAGATAGGGATAGTCCTTCAACTCAAGGTAAATTGTGCGTAAAAGGAGCAACAGTATGTGAGACCCTAAAAGATGGGAGATTAAAAGAACCACTTTATAGGGAAAATTTAAATGAAGAATTTAAAGAAATTTCCTGGGACGAATCATACGAAATTCTGAAAGAGAATATTTTGAGTTCTATAAAAAATTATGGACCTGATTCAATAGCTATGTATGGCTCAGGTCAATTTCATACTGAAGATTATTACGTAGCCCAAAAGCTTCTCAAGGGAGCAATAGGCACAAATAATTTTGATGCTAATTCAAGACTATGTATGAGCTCAGCAGTAGCTGGATATAATAGAAGTTTTGGCTCTGATGGACCACCTTGTTGTTATGAAGATATTGATCATTGCTCTTTAATTTTATTAATAGGGACAAATACTGCAGAATGTCATCCCGTTCTTTTTGATCGAATTAAAAAACGTAAAAGAAACGTAAATGATAATTTAAAAGTAATAGTAATTGATCCAAGAGAAACTGAAACTTCATCCATAGCAGATTTTTACTTACAAATTTCTTCTGGAACAGATCTATTTTTATTTATTGGGATTGCGAATTATCTTTACAAGAATCAATTAACTGATCAAAATTTCATTGATAAGTCGACCGAAAGCTATTTTGATTTTGTAAAACATATACAAAAATGGGATTTTAAAAAAATAAGTGAAATTTGCAATATATCCGAGAAAACAATTATTGATATTGCAAAATTATGGGGAGAAAGCAAAAATGTTCTAAGTCTTTGGTCGATGGGTTTGAATCAAAGGCAAGAGGGTACAGCAGCAGTAAATGGGCTAATAAATCTTCATTTAATGACCGGCCAAATAGGCAAAGAAGGTTCTGGTCCTTTTTCCTTAACTGGCCAACCAAACGCTATGGGTGGGAGAGAAGCAGGAGGACTATCGCACCTTCTTCCAGGATATAGGTTTGTAAAAAATAAAATAGATAGGAATGAAATTGAAAACATATGGGGGTTCCCTGAGGGAAAGATATCTGCAAAACAGGGTCTATCTGCATTTGAACAAATAGAAGCTATAAAAAAAGGATCTGTGAAAATTTGGTGGATTGCAGCTACGAACCCTTTGGTTAGTATGCCTAATTTAAACTTTGTAAAAAAAGCACTTTTAAAATGTCCTTTAATTATCCTGAACGAATCTTATGAACAAAGTGAATCAATTAAATATGCTCATCTAGTATTGCCCGCAGCTCAATGGAGCGAAAAAGATGGTGTTATGACAAATTCAGAAAGAAGAGTAACACTTTGCCCATCTTTCAGAGAATCGAATAAAAATTCAAAACCAGATTGGCAAATATTTGCTGAATTAGGACAGAAGATAGGCTATTTCAAACAATTTGAATATGAATCTTCATCGGAAGTTTATGATGAATTTTTAAAAACTACTACAAAAAGATTATGCGATATGAGCGGATTATCATATCAATTATTAAAAAATCATGGTCCTCAACAATGGCCTTATCCTAAAGGCAGCGTACCTAGTACATCTTCAAAAAGATTATATGAAGATGGTTATTTTCCAACTGAGACTGGCAAAGCAAATTTTTGTATTGATGATCCTATTGGGTTGGCTGAACCCCCTTCAGATGAGTACCCACTAATTTTGACAATTGGAAGATATCTAAGTCAATGGCATACAATGACAAGAACTTCTAAAGTTCAAAAACTTACAAAAAAGAATCCAGAACCGTTATTGGAAATTAATTCTAAAGATGCTTTATCTTTAAAAATCAAAAATGATGAAATAGTAAAAATTAAATCCAAAAGAGGGGAAGTTCAAGCAAAAGTTCTGATTACTGACAAAATTAAAGCAGGTACAGTTTTTTTACCAATGCATTGGGGTTTTAGTCAAAAAAATATGTGTGAAGTAAACTCTTTGATGCATGAAAAGTCATGCCCGATATCAAAACAACCGGAATTAAAAGCATGCTCAGTAATAATTGTTCCAAACTAGGCAATAATCTTATTTCAGAATCTCATCAAATGCTCTATCCAAATTGTTGTGTTCATGACTTGGTCTAACTAATTTGCAAAAAGCAAATCTATCTAATTCGTTTAAATTTCTCCATTTTTCAACTGAAATATTAATTCCCCTTGCTAGTGCCGATTTTAAAACTTGGTCAGGAACTTTATTTTTATTTTGCCAGGGTTGATTAATTGAAATTTCTATTTCTTTTGCTTCTCCATATTTTGAATTAGATGTAATTTCTTTTAAAAAAGTT
>QCRH01000067.1 GCA_003211955.1 Prochlorococcus sp. AG-459-O09
AAAATTTTGAAGATATATATAAGCTTTTTAGAAGCATTAAAAATGTAGGAGCACAATCAACAGATTGTAAACGCAAAACAGTGAAAGAGTTAAAGGAAATTCAAAAGTTTTGGCCAAAGAATTACAATAATACAGTCAACCTTTCATGGCAAATTGAGATTCAAATCATAAAGAAATTATGAGAAGTCACAATAATATTTTCAAATTTATAATTTGTGGAACAGATACTGATATTGGGAAAACTTTAATAAGCTCTTTCTTCGTTAAAGGATTAAATTCCTTTTATTGGAAGCCTATTCAAAGTGGTATTGAATCGCAAACTGATAGTCAAACTGTTGAAAAACTTGCACAAGTAAGTAAAGAGAAAATAATCAAAGAAGCTTATGTCTTTACAAAACCTCTATCTCCTCATTGGGCTGCTGAAATCGATCAAAAAGCTATTAACTTTGAGAAGTTGAGATTGCCAAAAGTGCAAGGCTCACTAATTGTAGAAACTGCAGGTGGATTAATGGTTCCGATAACACGCAATTTTTTGCAAATAGATCAAATAAAAGAATGGAATCTTCCGGTAATACTTGTATGTAAGAGCTCACTTGGCACTCTTAACCATACCCTGCTTAGTATTGAGGCCTTAAAACGAAGAAATATTGAGATTTTAGGTTTAGTAGTCAATGGCGAAAAACACCTAGATAATCCAAAAACCCTAGTTGATTTTAGTGGTATTCCTTTAATAGCTGAATTTCCTTATATCAAAAAAATGGACCCAAAAAATTTAGATATACTATGGAAAGAACTAGACATCAAGAATAAGTTGATCTCACTAATTAACTCAAGAATAAGTTAAATGAAATCTTTGGATTCAAAAACTCCTCAAGATTGGCACCCAAATATTTGGCCACCTTTTACACAAATCAATAACAGCAAACCGCAAATAGAAGTAACTCATGGTAAAGATGCCCTCCTATTTACTAAAGATCCTGAAAAAGAGCTAATAGATGCAATTAGTAGTTGGTGGGTAACTCTTCATGGTCATAGTAACGAATATATTGCGGATGCCATTTTTGATCAATCAAAAAAACTTGAGCAAGTTATATTTGCTGATTTCTTACATCCACAGGCAAAAAAATTAGCGGAAAGACTTAGTGAATTAACAAAACTAGAAAGATTATTCTTTTCTGATAACGGTTCTACTGCAGTGGAAGTCGCTTTAAAAATTGCCTTCCAATCATGGCAAAATAGAGGAGAGACAAGAACGCAAATAGTAGCTTTTGATGGCGCCTATCATGGTGATACATTTGGAGCAATGGCTTTAGGTGAAAGAAATATTTTTAATGAGAATTTCGATAATCTTATGTTCCCAGTTAGAAGAGTCCCATGGCCTTCAACATGGATGAACGATGAAGAAGTAGAAAATAAAGAAAATGAGGCGATCCAAAAATTAGAAGCTCTACTTAAAACTCCCACAGTTGCAGTAATCCTTGAGCCACTTGTTCAAGGAGCAGGAGGGATGAATATGGTTAGGCCTCAGTTTATAAAAAAAGTTTCAGAAATTATAAAAAATAATAATTCTTTGTTAATTGCCGATGAAGTATTGACTGGGTTTGGAAGATGTGGAAGCCTTTTTGCGTTTCAAAAGGCAAAAATCATTCCTGATTTAATAAGTATTTCAAAAGGTTTAACTGGTGGATTTTTACCGATGGGAATAACTTTATGTAAAGAAAAAATTTTTCAATCCTTTATTGATGATTCCCCAAGAAAAACTTTTTGGCATGGACATAGTTTTACTGCTAATCCTTTAGGTTGTGCTGCAGCAAACGCTAGCCTTGATTTATTAGAAAAAGAACCACAAAAATACCTTTCATTTGAAGAAAAACATTTATCTCATTTAATTAAATTTAAAAACTTACCTTATATAAAAAAGGTAAGGGTATCCGGCACAATTGCTGCCTTCGATTTAGATATTGGGAACAAAAAAGGTTATTTCAATAATATAGGGAAAGAAATAAAGAGTCTTGCAGTGGAGCAAGGTTTATTCATTAGGCCCCTCGGGAATGTTATTTACCTCTTGCCGCCTCTATGTATAACAGATGATCAATTAGAAAAAAGTTACTGGATAATAAGGCAAATCTTAGAAAATCTTTAGATAGAAATTTAAGGCCCCTGCAGTATTGCATTTTCCACATCTTCTCTGTTAATGCAGTATGAAAATAGTCTTTTAGTTTCTTGTCCTTCACTTTCCCATATAACACTTAAATCTTCTTGTTCAAAAATAATAGTTGCATTCCAATTTGAAAGTAAAAGGTACCATTTAGATGGATTATTAATATCCTTCACAGCACCTAAATCAGTTAGCCATAATTCCAATGATTGCATTGAATGTTGGTTAATGGGTTTTTCAGGGAGATTCACAAACTTTTTTAAAGTATCATTTTACTAACCAGATGGGTATTGTATCTAATTCTTTGCCAGTAAAAGAGGCAATAAAAATTGAACAAATTAAACTTATAGAAATGATAATAAATAAAAGAAATAACGAAAACAATTCCCCATTTGAAAAAGGTCTTCTATTCCCTACTAAATTTTGATTATTTGAATCGACTATTAAATTATTTAAAACTTTAGTATTGTTTTTACTTCTAGTTTTTTCCTTTAGTTTGTCATCATATATTTTCCTCAAATTAC
>QCRH01000068.1 GCA_003211955.1 Prochlorococcus sp. AG-459-O09
TTATGTAGGTTCGCTACTATGGAGTATTGATAGAACTTATACTTGCATGGGTGCAAGGTGTTTAAGAAGGTGGATAGATTCACCACTATTAAACGTTAATGAAATTTATAAAAGACAAAATATAATTACAAACTTTATTGAATCTAAAAAATTACGTACAGATACCCAAAATTTACTTAGAGCAATGGGGGATCTAGAAAGACTTGCAGGTAGAGCTTGTGCAGGTCATGCAAGTCCCAGAGACTTAATTGCAATATCTGAAGGTTTAAAAAAATTGCCTAGACTAAAATCCATAATTGAATTATTTAAATATGATCTCCCAAATTGGATTGATCAATTAAAAAATATTGATGAAGGACTCTTAGAATTAGCTGATAATATAAGTTTTAAACTAATAGAAAATCCTCCTCTAAATATTAGTGAAGGAGGCATGATCCACGATGGTGTTGACAATATATTAGATGGTTTACGCAATTTAATGGATGATTACTCTGAGTGGCTAAATAAAGAGGAATTAAAAGAAAGGAAAATTAGCAAAATTTCAAACCTAAAAATTCAATTTCATAAAAATTTTGGTTATTACATTTCTATAAATAAGTCAAAAGTTAATTTAGCTCCACAACATTGGATCAAAAGGCAAACACTTACTAATGAAGAAAGGTATATCACTTCAGAAATTAAAAATAAAGAAAATAAGATTTTCCAAATAAAAAGTAGAGCTTCATCAAAAGAATATGAAATTTTCTGCGAATTAAGAAATATAGTTGCTGGAAAAACAAAACAAATAAGATCAATCGCAAAATCCATAGCATCTCTTGATGCACTGCTTGGATTATCAATTACTTCAGTAGAAAACAATTTTATAAAACCTTCATTAATACCAATAAATGATTCAATGACAAAAAATAGTACAAAAATTATCGCAGGAAGAAATCCAATTGTAGAGCAATTGTTAAGTGATAAAAAGTTTGTAGCAAACGATATCTCTTTTGAGGAGAATCAAAAATTAATTATATTAACCGGTCCCAATGCAAGCGGAAAAAGTTGCTTTATAAGACAACTTGGTTTAATACAAATTCTCACACAAATTGGTAGCTTTGTTCCTGCTAATAATGCTGAAATCAAGATTGCAGATAGGATTTTCACAAGAATTGGGGCAGTTGATGATCAATCATCTGGACAATCAACATTTATGGTAGAAATGTCTGAAACTGCATCAATTCTAAATCAGGCAACTTCTAGCTCACTAGTTTTACTTGATGAGATAGGTAGAGGGACATCTACTTTTGATGGACTTTCAATAGCTTGGTCAGTAAGTGAATATCTTGCAAAAAAAATTCAGTGTAATACTATTTTTGCTACGCACTATCATGAGCTTAATTATTTAAAAAATTCAAATACGAATATACAAAATTTTCAAGTTTTGGTAGAACAAAATAACGATCAGCTAATTTTTAGCCACAGGATTGTTAAAGGGGGCTCAAACAAAAGCTATGGGATAGAAGCAGCTAAATTAGCAGGAGTTCCAAAAGAAGTTATAGAAAAAGCAAAATCAGTTTTAAATTCTTTAGAAGAAAATAACAAATTAAATTATGATATTAAGTAGATTTTTGATGTTTTGATAAAATAAATAATTTTTAAATAGTTTCCCTCAATAAGGCGTTAACCGCAGCAGCTGCCATGGCAGCACCTCCTCTAGTTGAATTCAAAACAATTCTAGGAAGATCGGTAGAATTTAGTTTGTTTTTGCTTTTCTCTACTCCAATAAATCCAACAGGCATTCCGATAATTAAACTAGGTAAATCTTTTGCATTCTCTAAAATATCAATTAAATAAGTTAACGCTGTAGGCGAACTGCCAATAACTACAATAGGTGATTTGCTTCCAGAATTCATAGCGGATAACTCCTTCCAACCTTCACTTAAGCCATATGCAGTTTTAGTTAAGTTTGTATAATTATTTTTTCCAAACCACATTCTAGCGGTGAATACTTTATTCCCAGTGGTATTTTCTGCCATGGATTTTATTGCTGCTGCTGCCATATCAGTGTCAGTTAAAATCGGAGCACCATTTTTAATTGCCTGAAGCCCTTTTTCGCAAGCACCTTCACTAAAATTTACAAGATTTTGAACTGAAAAATCTCCTGAAGTATGGACTAATCTCTCTAACACTTTTTTTTCCAAATAATTTAGATCATTGGCTAATAAATGAGATCTTATAAATCTGATGCTTTCCAAAAAAATTGGATGATCTATTACCATTAAATTTAATTTGTGTTAGAAGTAATCATAGTTAATATATGTTTTTTATTGAGCTATTATGCCAATACAAATATTATGGGGTAATGATTTAAATGCTCAAAATACATTTATTCAAAAATTAATTGATAGGGAAGTATCCAAAGCATGGAAAGAAATAAACGTAACTAATTTAAATGGAGATGATGATGAGCAAGTCAATAAAGCTTTTGATGAAGTTCTTTCACCTCCTTTTGGAGAAGGATACAGAATAGTTTCATTGAAAAATAATCCAATTTTTACTGCCAAAAATGAGGATCTAAGAATTAAATTTGAAAAAATTCATAACAATATACCTCAAAATACTTATTTCATTTTACAAAATACAAAAAAACCAGACTCAAGA
>QCRH01000069.1 GCA_003211955.1 Prochlorococcus sp. AG-459-O09
AAGTACTGTTAAAGATGAAATAATAGACGTAGAAGTTGATTCTGATAATTAATAAGATTTTAAATAAAGCTAAATATTTCTAAAGAGGCTTGGATACTAAAATATGATATTTTTTAGAAAAATTTGGTAATTTTTTAATTAAATACAAAGAGCCTTATGTTTAATATTTTAATTTGATTTATAAGAAGATTGTTATGAATCTAAAGCTACCTCGATAGCTGCTATTAAGTTTTCGTCAAATGGTTTAACACCTGGTTTGAATCTTGCAATTACTTTACTATCTTTTCCTATCAGAAACTTTTCGAAATTCCATTCAACATCTCCTTCAGGTTCAACTTTGTTTAGGGTTGTGTATGGTTCTGTGGTATTGCCTTTGGCATGAACTTTTTCATAGATTTCAAACTTAACGCCATATTTTGTTGTGCAAAAATCTTTTATTTCTGAAAGAGAGTCGGGTTCTTGTTTTCCGAAATCATTACAAGGGAATGCAAGTATTCTTAGGCCTTTGCTTGAATATAAATCATGTAGCTTTTGAAGATCCTCATACTGAGCAGTATTTCCGCAATAACTAGCTACGTTAACAACTAATATTACTTCCCCTGAATATTCACCTAGTTTTATGGAAGATCCTTCCGCGGAAAGAACAGTAGTATTTTGAACGTCAACTTGCATGTCTAAAAAAAATCACCCTTTGAAGATAGCATTGTATAGACTTTATTGTGTTTAATTTATATGGTGATTTTGGTTATTTCTTTTATAAGTTTTAATTTTTAATTTATTTAACCCTTTATAATTAATATTATTAATCAGTTTAAATTTGGACCCTTTAGACCCACTTACTGAAATTATTAACTCCGGTCAAGGTTTTTCGCCTGCAATTGCTTTAGAAAGAATTATTTGGGCAATGATTGGAATCTTTTTTTTAGGAGCAATTTCAAAATCAATAACTAATAGCATGCGAAGTCAAAATTGGTTTGGTAGAAATTTTTTATTTAGTTATTTTAAAGAAAAAAAAATTACAGATGATACATCTTCACAACCTTCTGGTGATGACGAATAAGTTTTATATATATGAAAGAATCAATTTTTTCTAAAAAGAGAATTTTATTGCTTGGTAGTGGCGAGCTTGCAAAAGAATTAGTAATAGAATCAAAAAGATTAGGATTAGAAGTTATTGCTATTGATCGTTATGAAAAAGCACCTGCAATGCAAGTTGCTGATTATTCAAGAGTAATTGATATGGGAGATAAAAATATTTTAAAAAATGTTATAAAAGAATTTAAGCCTGATTTTGTTGTCCCAGAAATAGAGGCACTTTCAATTGAAGCCCTAAAAGAACTAGAGGATGAAGGATTCAATATTGTTCCAAACGCCAGAACTGTAGAAATTACAATGAATAGAGATAAAATTAGAGACTTAGCTTCTAGAGATTTAAGAATAAAAACTGCAAAGTTTGATTATATTTTTGAATTTGATGATTTAGAAAAAAAAGCAGATGAAATTGGATTCCCACTTTTACTTAAGCCTTTAATGAGCTCTTCAGGTAAGGGGCAGAGTTTGGTTGAAACAAAAAATGATTTACTCAATGCTTGGAAACAGGCACAATCAAATTCAAGAGGAAAGGTTAAAGGTGTAATTATTGAAGAATTTATTAATTTTGATTTTGAGTTTACTCTTCTAACTGTAAGAAAAGAAAATGGTGAAAATATTTTTTGTTTACCAATTGGACATCTTCAATCTAATGGAGACTATCAATGTAGTTGGCAACCTATAGAGATCAAGGAGTCCTTGATTATTGAAGCTAAGAGAATGACAATTAGAATATTAAATAATCTTAATGGAGCTGGATTATACGGAGTAGAGTTTTTTGTAAAAGGAAGTGAGGTTATATTTTCAGAATTATCCCCAAGACCACACGATACTGGTATGGTTACATTAGTGAGTCAAAATATTAATGAATTTGAATTACATTTAAGGGCTTTTTTAAATTTACCAATACCGCATATAGATCTAATAGAACCCTCTGCAACCAGAGTTATACTATCTAATCACGAGTATCTAAATCCTATTTATGAGGGTCTTAATGAAGCATTAGAATTTGAAAAGACTAAAGTGCTCATATTTGGCAAACCAATTTCCAGAAAAGGCAGAAGAATGGGTGTTGTTCTCTCATCAAATTCTGATATTAATTTGGCTAGAAAAAATGCAGATGAAGCTGCTCGTAAAATAAAAGTCAGTACTAAATAAATATTAAGTAAAAATAACGAAAAAAATACTTATTTCCTTTGTTTTTGTTCTATGTCTCTCTGGGTATTATTTGAGTATGTTCTATATTTCACAATGATAGAAAATTATAAAGGTTGGGATATAACTTTAAATTGGGGTAATAAAGATTATCTCGAGAGGGATACTACTAAAAGTAATTTTTTTAATCAAAAGGAAAAATGGATTGGTGTTCACTTAAATGGTGAAAAAATCTATGGTTCTTCTCTAAAAGAAATTAGGCATATTATTGATTATCCTAGTTTGCATGCAAAGTAAGTTAAAAGGTTTTTTAATTATCCTGATTATTTTCATTATCTTCAATTAGTTCATTA
>QCRH01000070.1 GCA_003211955.1 Prochlorococcus sp. AG-459-O09
CCTTTACTTCTGAATTTGCAATTCTTTGATCTTTATCTTTACTTAAAAGGAATTTTAATAGTTTTTTAAATAATAAGAAGCCTTTTTCAATTCTTTTTGGACCTAAAATTGAAAGCAAAATTACTAAAATTATGAATATTTCAGGTGAATTTAAACCTAATAGTTTCATAAAATTTCATATTCTATTTATATTTTAGTACATGCTAAAAATTTAATCTAATTATTCTCAAAAGTTGGTAAATAGAGTTCCCTATTTGATGCAATTAAACCTTCTTCTTTAAAAAAAATCTCTAGGTCTTTTAGATCATTTACATCTACAAATTCACCACAATTATCTAATATATTATTATGGGTGAAATTCCATAAATTATCCAAATAATCGTCATCATCTGGAAATGCTACAAATTTTAAATATGTATTATTCAAAGCATATTCACTAGCAAAATCAGAATCTAATCCTTCCCTCTTAGCATCACAAAAAACTTTAGCAAATCTTTTGCCTACAGAAGTTTGAGCACTCGATAAATCTAAATTACCTTGTATAGCATGTACATTTATTGGCGCAATAAAAATAATTATTGAGAGAAAAATAGATACTAATATAAACAAAAAAAATTCCTTTTTTAAATTTTTACTCATCATAAACTAGCAAAAAAATTAATCAATTAGGCCTATTTAAGTAAAAGCACTTATTATAAATTAAGAAATAAATAGAAAACATAAAATCAGCTTCATATCTGAATTTATAATAAAGATGGATTAAATAAATTTAAAATTATATGTCTTCAAATATAAAGCTAAAAGGAAGGGGAGTTAACAGAATAATTACCAGTAAGGTCATGCTATCGCCATTAGCAGGAGTTACGGATAACATTTTTAGGCGACTTGTACGTAAATGGGCTCCAAACTCTTTACTTTTTACAGAAATGATAAATGCCACAAGTCTTAAAAAAGGATATGGAAAACAAAAACTCAATAAAATAGATTTAGAAGAAGGTCCAATTGGAGTACAAATATTTGATAATAGGCCATATGCTGTTTCGGAAGCCGCGAAACAAGCTGAGGACTCTGGAGCTTTCTTAATTGATATAAATATGGGATGTCCAGTAAAAAAAATTGCAAAGAAAGGAGGCGGCAGTGCCTTAATTAAAGACCGAAAACTTGCTATAGAATTAGTCAAAAATGTTGTAAAAGCTGTTAGGGTTCCAGTAACAGTAAAAACACGACTCGGATGGGATACTAAAGAAGAAAATATAGAGGATTTCTTATTTAAACTTCAAGATGCGGGAGCAACGATGATCACACTTCATGGAAGAACTAGAAAACAGGGTTTTTCAGGCAAGTCAGATTGGGAAATGATCGGGAGACTTAAAAAGTTGTTGGAAATTCCAGTAATTGCTAATGGAGATATCAAAAATCCAGATGACGCTCTTAATTGTTTAAAAAAAACAAATGCTGATGGTGTAATGATTGGACGAGGAATTTTAGGATCCCCATGGAAAATAGGAGAAATAGATTATGCCCTTAGAGAAAATAAAAATTTTAAAGAACCAAACACAGAAGAAAAACTATATTTAATTATTGAGCATCTTGATGAATTAGTAAAACAAAAAGGAGATCACGGTTTGCTAATTGCAAGGAAACATATCTCATGGACATGCAAAGACTTTAAAGGAGCATCAAATTTGAGAAATAACTTGGTTAGAGCTGTTGATAAAAATGAAGTTAAAAATTTAATAATTAAAATGATTAAAACTTTGAATAATGAAAAAAATAGATTAGCTTAAAACAAATTTATTTTTTAAATGAAAATTATTAGTAAAGAAACAAGTAAAAGAGTTTGTGATCACATGAACAATGATCACATAGATTCAGTGCACAAATATCTTATTCATTATGGGAAGATATCAAGATTTGAGAATGCTTATATGGAAGAAATTAATAATATTTATATAAAAATCAATTACGATGGCCAAACAGCAATTATCAATTTTAAAAATGAAATATCTGAAGAAGAAATTCATTCAACTTTAGTATCAATGATTAAAAACATTAAAAAATTGAATAATTTATAAAAAAATTCTAATTTTTATTTTCATAGTAATCAGTTATCTTTTTACATTCTTCAAATGAAAGCATGCTTAATCTTGATGTAGCTTTTATTTTTAGAATTGCACAAACAGCTAATAAATCAGAGCTATCTGCATTAAGTGCTTCAGAAAGTTCTAGAACCCTAAGACCTTTCATTAGTATTAAAAAATCTTTTCTACATTATCAAGAACCTTAAAATCAATGGGCTGCATTTTTCCCTAAACCTGCAACGAATGGAAAAGTTTGT
>QCRH01000071.1 GCA_003211955.1 Prochlorococcus sp. AG-459-O09
TCTTTTTAATTTTTGGTTTAGGTCTTTTTTCTTACCTATAAAAAGTCTTATAGATATAAATATGGTTAATAACCACATGCCAGGATGCCAAAAAATAAATAAGTTAAATTGAGGTATAAGAGTACTAATAAAGACGTGCGAGGTGCCCCAACCTATAGCAGCGATTGCTCCGGAAGGTTCTTTTTCATAAAGCATAGAAACAGAGGGGATTATTTCGGCCATAGACTGCCAACTTTGGTGAATCATTAATGATTGATTTGTATCTCCTTTAAAAAACCAACACAAAAAGAAAGAAAGGATTGCGGGCAACAAAAATAAATTTGCACAAAGAAATGATTGAAAGATATTTTTTTTGCCTTTTTTCTCAAATATTGAAAAAATAATTAATAAGCTTGGCAATCCCCAAATTCCATAACTTTCATGAGAAAAAATCGCAACCATAGATATGAAATTTACGCTAAAAACAGCAAGCAACTTATTGATACTTTTGTAATAAAGAGCCTTCATTACTAATAAAGAAAGACCATATAAGAGCACTAAAAAAGTATCTTTTCTGACAAAATAATTTTCAGATAATGGAGCTAGTATTATTAACTGAGATAATAAAAAAGATTTCTCAAAAAAATTCTTACAGAAATTTAATATTAGTAAAATTAAAGCAACTAAGGAAAAAACACTAAAAAACCAAACTATTAATATAGGACCTAATGAAAATTGGGTAGAAATAAAACGAATTAATTCACCTGGTAAGCCTCTTCTAACAAATCCACCTGCATAGGATATAAGCCATTCGCCAACTGTCCAAGAATTATCATAAAATCTATTTTTATATAAATTGAGAGGGATGCCTAATATTATTAATAAAGTGAATAAGATTTCAAATGAAAATTTTTGATTAGAAGGTTTGTTAAATGAAAATTGTTTTCTTGAACTATTAATATTAAATTGTTTAATATTGATTATTGGCATAATAAATTCATTTCCCTATTTTATGAATATCGTTTCAAGTGATTTCAAACAAGATAATGTATAAAAACAATATTAAAATTTATTCAAAACTAATAAATAATATTCCAATTATAGATAGATGGTTGCTCGGTCAACTAATACCGCCTTTGTTATTTGCAGTTTCTGCTTTTACAGTCGTTTCCCTTTCAGTTGGGGTTATGTTTGACTTGATAAGAAAAATTGTGGAATTTGGTTTACCTATAACACTTGCCGTTCAAGTAATGTTCCTTAAATTACCAGGTTTTTTGGTTCTTTCATTCCCAATGTCTGTACTTCTTTCAACTTTATTAGCTTATGGAAAGATGTCATCTAATTCTGAAATTTTGGCTGCAAGAAGTTTGGGAGTTAAAACTTCTAGACTTGTTATACCAGCAATAATACTTGCGATATTTATGACTGGATTAACATTTTACTTTAATAATAGTTTGGTTCCTTTAACGAATAGATATTCTGAGATTTTATTAAGAGATGGTTTAGGGAAGTCCGTTTCTATTGAAAAAGGACATGATATTTTTTTTAAAGGATATGGGTCCTACACTGATCCAAATACCAATGAATCAACCAATAATAATACTTTCTTAAATCAAATATTTTTTTCTAGGATAGTCGAAGATAACGTAATGAAAAATGTAACTGTTATTGACTTTTCAGTTTTAGGTTATAAACAGATCTTATCAGCTGAAAAAGGAATCTTTGATAGCAAAGAATCAGCATGGATATTTTCTAATGGAAAGCTGATTACATTAGACGAAAGCGGGAAAACAACAACTATAGGTTTTAAAAAATATTTGTATCCTTTAGGAGATGGTCCTTTAAAAGTTTCTAAAATTCCTGATGATGCTAACAAAATGACTTTAAATCAGGCTCTTAAAGCGAAAAAACTTTATGAAGAAACTGGTGATGCAAGGGAAGCAAGAAAAATGTCCGTAAGAATACAAGAAAAATTTACTTTACCTTGTGCATGCTTAGTATTTGGATTGATTGGAAGCTGTTTAGGTGCTAAGCAAAATCTAAGAACTTCAAAAAGCCAAGGATTTGGGTTAAGTGTAATATTGATTCTCTTATATTATGTACTTTCTTTCTTATCAAGTTCACTTGGTGTAAAGGGTGTTTTAACACCGTTGATTTCAGCTTGGCTACCAGTTTTGACTTCTTTTTCAGGCGGTCTTTATTTGTTAAAAAAAGCCTCTTAATTTTCAAGATCTCATTAAGTATAAATTGACTTCTCTAACTAAAAAAATAATCTTTTAGTATGTCAAACTTTGCTTTTGGATTTCTTTATCTCAAAATTTTTTATCTATAGAA
>QCRH01000072.1 GCA_003211955.1 Prochlorococcus sp. AG-459-O09
GCTTTTTGATGAGTTGTCATTACTCTAAGTTTTAATATTGCTTTAGCTTCTAGTTGCCTAACTCTTTCTCGTGAAACATTAATTTGTCTTCCTATTTCTGCGAGTGTTAATGGTTCTTCACCATCTAAGCCAAATCTAAGCTTCATTATTTTTTGTTCTCTTTCATTTAATTGAGAAAGCCAAGTTCCTAAATGCTCTTTTTGAATAGTTCTATCCATACCTTCCATAGGCTCTTCACAGTTTGGATCAGGTATAAGTTCACCAAGAGTACTTCTATCTTCTTCGCCTCTTGCGTGAGCATCTAGGGAAGCACAAGGTGCACTTTGCGAAATTAAATCTTCTAAATCTTTTTGATCAATTCCCATTTCAGTTGCCATTTCCAATCTGGTAGGTTGTCTACCAAATTTATGCGATAATTCTCTAGAGACCCTTCTCATTTTGGATAGTTTTTCACTTATGTGAATAGGCAAACGGATTGTTCTTGCACTGTTATCAATGGCTCTTGTCATTCCTTGCCTAATCCACCAGTAAGCATAAGTTGAGAATTTATATCCCATAGCAGGATCAAATTTATCTACAGCCCTTTCAAGGCCAATAGCTCCCTCTTGGACAAGATCTAATAATTCAAGCCCTTGGTTTTGGTATTTTTTTGCAACGGATACAACAAGCCTTAGATTAGCTGCCATCATTCTATCTCTGGATCTTTTGCCAATCTTAATTTGATACAGATTTCGTTGTGTTCTATCAGTTTCAGGAATTTGAAGCAACTTTTTCATGTTCTGAACATGATGAGCTAACTCTATTTCCTCTGCTGGAGTCAAAAGAGGTACTCTTCCAATGCTACTTAAGTAATAGCCAATAGAATCTGAAGCGAGTCTGCCAGATTTTTTTTGGCTTTGTTTTGCCGTAAGACTGGATTTCGATTTGCGAGATTTGCCCGCAGTGTTTGGTAATCTTGGCTCATCAAAATTATTATCTGAAGAGCTTTTCGCAGATTCCAGAGGGATCCCCATCACCCTGGCCTCCTAAATAATGGATTTTTTAAAAAGCTAGCACTGAAATTGAAATAAAAACTACTTTTACGTTGAAATTTTAAAGACAAAAATATTCTTTTTTAAGCTTATTTCTTGAAATCCCTTGACATGAGTGGATTTTATAAAAATTAAAAAAAATTTAAAATATTAACTATTTTTTTAAATGTTGTAAAAATCAATAATAATTTTATTTTTCTATGAGGTCAATTTGAGAACGATTATCCGATGAATCTAATTTATATTTCGAATAAGAACCATCTTCCTTCATTATCCAAGAAAAGTAATCATCTTTCATGTAGGTTTGCAAAAGTGAGTATATTTTAGATTTCAATTCATAATCTTCTATCGGAGTAACAGCTTCTATTCTTCTATCAAGATTTCTTCTCATCCAATCAGCACTCCCAATAAAAACTTCATTATCGCCGTTATTAGAAAACCAAAAAATTCTTGAGTGTTCAAGAAAATGGCCAATAATGCTTATGACCTTAATATTTTCACTTAAATTTTTTCTTTGGGGATATAAGCAACAAATACCTCTTATGATAAGGTTAATTTTTACACCTGAGTCTGAAGCTAAATAAAGAAGTTTAATTATTTCTGGATCTACTAAAGAATTCATTTTTGCAATTATTTCAGCTTTTTTGCCTTCCTCTGCATTTTTAATTTCTCTCTTTATCAGCAATATAAATTTCTCTCTCATCGATGAGGGAGAAACTAATAACTTTTGATAACTTTTTTGTTTAGAAAAACCCGATAAGTAGTTAAATAACTCAAGTAAATCTGATGCAATATCAGGATCAGTTGAAAGCAATCCTAAATCCGTATAAAACTTTGAAGTATTAGAGTTATAATTTCCAGTTCCAATATGGAAATAATTCCTTAATCGTCCTTTTTCTTTTCTTACTATTAAAGCTACTTTTGTATGTGTTTTAAATCCTATGATTCCATATACAACGTGAATTCCAGCTTGTTCAAGTTGTTTTGCCCATTGAATATTGTTGTCTTCATCAAATCTTGCTTTAAGTTCAATAAGAGTCATTACTTCTTTCCCGTTTTCTGCAGCTCTCATTAAAGCTGCAATGATGGGCGAATCCTTGGAAACTCGATATAAAGTAATTTTTATAGCCATTACAAGCGGATCATCAGCGGCTTTGCTTATAAATTCTTCAACTGAAGTTCTAAATAAGTCGTATGGATGATGAAGCAGAATATTTTTTTTTCTAAGTATATTAAAAATAGAAGTGAAGTT
>QCRH01000073.1 GCA_003211955.1 Prochlorococcus sp. AG-459-O09
TAATTGTTAGAATAAATATTCAATGCAATAGTTCTTTGCTTTGAAATATCGAGAAATCTTTTTAAACTATGTCAAAAGCAAGAATTTTAGTTGTTGATGATGAACCAGCAGTTTTGAAGGTATTAGTTACGAGGCTTCAACTAGCAGGATATCAAGTGTATTCAGCCACTAACGGAGAAGAAGCGCTTGAGTCTTTTCACAGGGATTCCCCAGATTTGATAGTTCTTGATGTTATGCTTCCAAAAATGGATGGATTTGCTGTTTGTAGAAGAATTAGAGCTGAATCAGTAGTTCCAATAATATTCTTAACAGCTCTGGAGGCTATTTCAGAGAGAGTTGCAGGTTTGGATTTAGGGGCTGATGATTACTTATCTAAACCATTTAGTCCAAAAGAGTTAGAGGCTAGAATTGCTACCATTTTAAGAAGAATGGGCCCAACAGTATCGGTTACCGAAACTAAAGAAGTTCCTTCAGGCAAAGGAGTTATGAAATTTGGAAGTTTGGTTGTTGATACTAACCGCAGACAAGTTTCAAGAGCAGGAGATAGAATTAGCCTAACTTATACTGAATTTAGCCTATTAGAATTATTATTTGACGAGCCTGGAAAGGTTGTCCCGAGAGCAGAAATTTTAGAACAGCTATGGGGTTATCCCCCTCGTAGAGCAGCAGATCTAAGAGTTGTAGATGTATATGTAGCTAGATTAAGGGGTAAATTAGAACCAGATCCAAGAAATCCAGAATTAATATTAACTGTTAGAGGAATTGGTTACGCATCTCAGAGAGTTGGCGAAACAGCAACATCTTTGGCAAGTTGATCCATAGTCTGATAATTTTATTAAATAAAACAAATATATTAAAGTAAATTTTGTCTGAAATAAAGGAAGCTCGCTTACAAAAAGCTAATACACTCATTAGTAAAGGATTTGCTTCATACGCACAGAGTTTTAGGGTTTCACATACTATAAAATTTCTTTTTCAAAAATTTGATTATTTAGAAAATGGTCAAGAGAAACACTTCAGTGTTTCTCTTGCTGGAAGAGTGATGGCAAAAAGGGTAATGGGTAAAATTGCATTTTTCACAATAAGTGATCAAGATGGTCAGATTCAGCTTTATCTTGATAAAAAGATTATTAACTTAAATTTAGAAAAACAAAAATCACTTTCTTTTGAAGATCTCAAGGAAATAGTAGATATTGGTGATTGGATTGGCGTCTACGGAACTATAAAAAAAACAAATAAAGGTGAGCTTTCTATTAAAGTAGAAAGATGGGAAATGTTATCCAAATCATTACAACCTTTGCCAGATAAATGGCATGGATTGACTGATATTGAAAAAAGATATAGACAACGTTATCTAGATTTAATAGTGAATCCTCACTCTAAAAATGTATTTAAAACAAGAGCAAAATGTATAAGTTTTATAAGAAAATGGTTAGATAATAGAAATTTTTTAGAGATAGAGACTCCAATTCTGCAATCTGAAGCTGGTGGTGCTGAAGCAAGGCCATTTATAACTCATCACAATACATTAGATATTCCGTTATATCTAAGAATTGCTACAGAATTACATTTAAAAAGAATGGTTGTTGGAGGATTTGAGAAAGTATATGAATTGGGAAGAATCTTTCGTAATGAGGGGATAAGTACAAGGCATAATCCAGAATTCACCTCAGTTGAAATTTATCAAGCTTTTTCTGACTATGTCGATATGATGAATTTAACAGAAGAATTGATTAAAGATATTGTAGCTGATGCATGTGGGTCTTTAATTATAAATTATCAAAATAAAGAAATTGATTTTTCTAAACCTTGGACAAGAATATCCATGAAAGATATTGTAAAAAAATATACAGGGATTGATTTTGATTCTTTCAACGGAGACTTTCAAGCAGCAAAAAAAGCCGTTAAAAGTATAAATGTTGATTGCTCAAATAAAGTCAATACTTTAGGAAGACTTTTAAATGAGGTTTTCGAGCAAAAAGTAGAATCAAAACTCATAGAACCCACTTTTGTTATCGATTATCCTGTTGAAATTTCCCCTTTAGCTAGGCCTCATCTTGATAATAAAGAAATGGTTCAGAGATTCGAATTATTCATTGTTGGTCGCGAGCTAGCAAATGCTTTTAGTGAGTTGATAGATCCAGTAGATCAAAGAGAAAGAATGCAATTACAGCAATCTCTAAGAGATGAAGGAGATCTTGAGGCTCACTGCATAGATGAAGATTTCTTGAATGCTTTAGAGATTGGTATGCCACCTACTGGAGGATTAGGCATAGGCATTG
>QCRH01000074.1 GCA_003211955.1 Prochlorococcus sp. AG-459-O09
TTTTAGAGCAATACTCAAATACTTTTAATCAATCTTCAAGTAGTCAAATCTCATATCATAAGGATTTAGCTGAGACCAGCGAAGCATTTTTTGCTGCTTCGGTATTAGTAAATCTTAAAGCTCAGGTTTTGGAATCTGATGTTTTCAAAGAAAATTCTTCCGATTTTGAAGATGAATTTGATTTGGATGATCAAGATTGGATTGATAAAGAATTTGATATTCCAAAATATCCTGAAAAATATCTAAGGAGAAGATCAATTGCACAACCAATTCTTAAACGTACAACAACATTAGGAGAACTTGTAAGTCAGTTAGAGTCCATAGCAGAAGTTATAGAAACCCAAGATCTTCTGATGATGAAGAGAAAAAGAAATAAAAAATATTCTGATAAGGCTTTAATTTCTCAAGTAAAGTCATTAGCGCATCGCGAGAAACTTCCAGAAACAACTAAAGCATTAGGGAAATTTATTGAAGGATGGGAAAAAGCATTACAATGGACAGACTTTGAATATTTAGTCAAGAAATGGCAAACAGTAGTAAAAAAAGATTTAGATAAAGATCGTTTGGGAGTTTTTTGGGCTTTGTTATTTTTATCGTCTGAAAACAAAATTGAAATTAAACAAATTAGTTCCTTATATGGCCCAATTCAAATTAAAAGAATAATACCTGATGGTGGCTTAGCTCAATTGCCTATAGAAAATCTTGAGGTAAGTAATGCCTCTTCCTCCGCTGCTTAGAAGCTTCGTAGTAATAACGTATAATTTAAAAAATGGTTTTGAATTTATGAAGGCAATGATACTTGCGGCAGGTAAAGGCACACGTGTTCAGCCTATTACACATGTTATTCCGAAACCGATGATTCCGATTTTGCAAAAACCTGTTATGGAGTTTCTATTGGAACTTTTAAGAGAACATAACTTTAAGGAAATAATGGTAAATGTTTCTCATCTGGCTGAAGAAATTGAAAATTATTTTAGGGATGGGCAAAGATTTGGAGTAGAAATAGCTTATAGCTTTGAGGGAAGAATTGAAGATGGAGAATTAATAGGCGATGCTTTGGGATCCGCAGGAGGATTAAAAAAAATTCAGGATTTTCAAAATTTCTTTGATGAAACTTTTGTTGTTTTATGTGGTGATGCTTTAGTTGATTTAGATTTAACTCAAGCTGTTAAAAAACATAAACAGAAAGGAGCTATTGCGAGCTTAATAACAAAGAAGGTAACTAAAGATCAAGTATCAAGTTACGGTGTTGTAGTTTCAGATGAAAATGGTCGAATAAAGGCTTTTCAGGAAAAGCCATCAGTTGATCAGGCTTTAAGTGACTCTATAAATACAGGAATTTATCTTTTCGAACCCGAAATTTTTAATCACATTCCTTCAGCGGAGAAATTTGATATTGGAGCTGATCTTTTCCCTAAACTTGTTGAAATGGATTTACCATTTTTTGCATTACCAATGGATTTTGAATGGGTAGATATTGGAAAAGTTCCTGATTATTGGAGTGCTATTAGAAATGTATTGCAAGGTAAGGTAAGACAAGTCCAAATACCAGGTAAGGAAATTAAACCAGGAGTTTTTACCGGTTTGAATGTAGCGGCTAACTGGGAAAAAGTTAATATTACCGGCCCAGTTTATATAGGAGGTATGACTAGGATAGAGGATGGAGCAACTATTATTGGCCCTTCCATGATTGGACCAAGTTGTTGCATTTGCGAGGGAGCAACTATAGATAACTCAATTATTTTTGATTATTCTAAAATTGGTAAAGGTGTACGACTTATGGATAAGTTAGTTTTTGGTAAATATTGTGTTGGGAAAAATGGAGATCATTTTGATTTGCAAGATGCATCTTTAGATTGGTTAATAGCAGATTCAAGAAGATCTGATTTGACTGAGCCATCGCCTCAGCAGAAAGCTATGGCAGAATTATTAGGTACTGATTTGATTAATATTCCAGACTAAGATCAGCTTTTTCAAGAATCTCAGGAATTAAATGCTCTGCCTTTACGGCCATTAGATGTATACCATTTGCGATATTAATAAAATCATGAGCTTGTTCAGCTGCAATATTAATACCTTCCTGTAAAGGGTTTTTAGCATCTTTAAGACGATTCAAGATTTTTTCAGGAATGTTTACGCCTGGAACGTATTTATTTATAAAAAGAGCATTTTTGTAAGATTTTAATAGGAATACACCTGCAATAACAGGAATTTCAAGCGGATTGCTAATTTTTTCGCAAAAT
>QCRH01000075.1 GCA_003211955.1 Prochlorococcus sp. AG-459-O09
ACCTCAAAAAAAAAAGGAGCTAATTGCCCCTCCCGCAGTCCCTCCTTAGCTTGCTATTACTTGCACCTATTGGTGCTCCTTTTGCCTCTCCTGAACCTCTTAAGAAAACTCTTAAAGATATTAATTAATTAATTTATTCCAAAAAATTCCTAAATTCCTTGCTTTTCCTGATCTTATAAATTCAGAGATTGTAATGTTTATAGATTTACGATAAGTATCCTCAAGATTAGCTCCAAAAATAAATGCTTGAGGAGTTACATTTGGATTCTTAACTGAAATAAAATAATCATCCGGATTCTCAATATTTGCAAGAATTCTATTTAAAACTGCAATATCTGAAAGTATATGATTTACCTTTCCATCTTTTAAAGCGGAAACTAATTCAGGCTCACCGCCTGTGGCCCGGAGAATTTTAACTTCCCAAGAATCTATTTCATCGTTCTGATTAACTTTATTTTGAAGCCAATCGTCCATTTTTGTCGCTTTATTAACAGCTACGCCAGTGTATACAATATTTTTTATTGATTCATCATTTAAAGCATTGGCATCTTTTGGAGAATCTCTTGTGAAAATCAAAGAGGCAGATGATCCCACCAAAGTAGAGATAATTAATATTCTTCCAATAGCGAGGAATATTATAATTGACATACCTTTTCTTTTATTGGTTAGATCTCCATAAGTACCTGTTACAAAACCTGTAAAGCTATGCATGATATCTACTCTTTTTTGATGAGAAAAATCTCTTAATTTGAAATTCCCATATTCTAGTTTGTAGATTATTAGAGAACCAAGTAAACACAATGTGGATAAAGCTAAAATGCTTCCAATTACTATTGGTTCAGTAACTAAATCAAAAATAAATAAACGTTTATCAGCTTTCCTCGATAAAAATCCTAAAGTACCTTCAGTATAAGGGACCGCATATGTCACTTTTTTAAGTCTATCTGACGTTATTTTATGACAGGAAGCTATGAGATCATATCTCCCAGAGGCGGCGTCATCAACTGCCTGACCAAATGTTGGAATAACTGAAAGGTCATATTTTATTTTGTTTTTTTCAGCTATCGCTCTCCATATATCTAATGAAAGTCCTTCAAAATTTCCATCTTCTAAATCAGAACATGGAAGATAATTATCTACAGTACCTACTTTTAGAACTCTTTCTTCTTTTGCAGATATTGGTAATAGGGTGAGAAAGGCTAATTGAAATAAAATTATTTTTCCAAAAAAAAATTTTTTAGTATTTAATATTTTGAACATTAATTTTCTCAAAAACAATTTACTTCAATTTATAGACCACTTATAACTGCAAGAAATAAATTTATCTAAAAGCGATAACATTTCAGAAATAGCAATATGCAGTAATATGTCTAGTCTGATTCACCAGTTTTTTTTCATTCTTTATCAGTTAAATAATTTTTTTTGATAATGGGAGGATAACTTGATCATGTTTTTTTGAAACAGTTCTAGCAATTTATAAATTTTTTTCAAATATATTTTCCTTCTCCATAAGTAATCAAATATAGTCTTTAGTTTCAAGAATTAAGAATTGAGAATAATTTTATCATTATAATCAAAGAATTTTTTAACTAAATTAATCTACTTTTGACAGTTTTTTCTAAATTTTGAACAACACAATCAAAAGCATTCTCTAAATCTTTTGTATTAAATCTTGCATAGCTTTTTAAATGAGTTTCGAGATCATGTCCCATTTTATGGATATAACTTTTTAATAGCTTTTTGTTGTTCTTGTTTTTTTATCTCCTGAGCATCTAAAACAGGGCAAGAGTTTTGGTTTAGTGATGAAAGGAAAGTTCTTTTGTTGAATAGTTTAAAATTTGGTGCAAGTAGTAAGTTTTTCATTTAAAACAAAGTTTTCTTTGACTCTGATTTTTTGCAAATGCCTTTACTCTGTTATCTCAATAAGATCCTTTCTAGAATATTTTTCAATCGAAACAGTTTCACCTTTTATTAGAGTTTTTTCTCCTACTTTATTTTTTCTTTCTTCGACTGCATTTGCCCAGGATTGGGCCAGATCCTTGGAAAGAACAGTTCTTGACCTTGGGCTAAAAGAAAAGAGGGTGGTCCTCACAGATTTTTGAAGGGATT
>QCRH01000076.1 GCA_003211955.1 Prochlorococcus sp. AG-459-O09
TAAGGATTACAACTATTCTTTGATATCCCTAATGACCATCCAATAAATGAAGAAATAAATATTGTGACAATAAACGGCATAATTGCTTGTTGAGTATTTACAAGGCTAAACCATTCTCTCCAGCTACTAAAAAATCTTTCTCTTTGAAATTTTCTTTTTTCATTTTCTAATAATCTAGCTTTTTTGGCGAAAGATTTTGTTACCCACTTTTCGAAAGGAATCTTTTTTATTATCGCCATTTTTCTCTCCACTTCTAATAATTGACCGGAACTAAGATGAGGATGAAATGTACTTATCAATTCAAGAGTTTTTAAAAACATCTCAACAGTTGCATCTTTTATGAGCTTTTGCTCATGACTTAAATCAGCCCACTCTATTTCTGGATAAAAACGATTTCTATTTGGTGAAATTTGATCTTCTGACATTTGACCAGGTTCTCTGAGCCATCTATTAGTATTTTCATCAAATCTCCGCCAATATAAAAAAGGATTAATAAAAATTGTTTTACCAGATACTTTGACTACATCTTGTTGTAGATGATGAGTTATCTTTCTTTCAGAATTTTTCGATTTTATCAAAAGTCTAAATTAATAATCTAATTAAAGATTATCTTTTATTCAATATTTTTCCAGAAATATAAAAAAATCTCATAAATATTAAGTTATTGATAACTGCCAACGCTTCTTTAAATAATTACAGTATTCGCAATTTAGGGAAGGTTTTGGGAAAACATCCGAACGTAATAAATTAACCGTATCAATTATCTTATTTTCTACCCATGAAGTAGAACAATCTAATTTAATTAGATGTACTTCAAAATTTAATTGGTTATTAAATAACTCTTCATTTTTCTTTCCATTGAAATATAAAAGATAAGCCTCTTTAGCCACTTGAAAACCGTTTTTTTTAAATAACCACTGATACATTTCTAGTTGTCTCTTATAAGCTTTTGCATAATCGTATTTATTAAACGTCTCAGACCAATCAAAATTATTTCTAGACGTTGCTTTTACATCAACGATAATAAGATCACCATTTTTTTTCTGCCAAACATCATCCACAGCTCCACCAAAATCATAGTTATGTTCAATTGACTTATATCTTATCCCTTGAAAATTACTTCTCCAAAGTTCTATATCTTTGTGTTTAAAAGGAACAGCATCAATACCATATTCAATAAATAAAGGATGCGGCTTCTGAATTTTTCGGTAATAATCAAATTCATTTTTACACAAATTATCTACAGCGATATTTAGAGTGAATGGTAATGATGGTGGTTTTATTTTATATTTCTTGTCAAGTACACAACATCTTGGGCAACTAAGATATTTCTCAACTGTAGATCTACTTAATTTAAGAATCTCGTTCATTAGGATATATATTGCATTTAAAAAAATTCTTACATGAATGAATATTAAATTTATTAGAAAATTTGTTAACTTACTCCCACTCAATAGTTCCAGGAGGTTTGCTTGTTATATCATAAACAACTCTATTTACTGAATCTACTTCGTTTACGATTCTATTTGCAATCCTCTCCAAAATCTTAAAAGGAATTTTTGACCAATCCGCTGTCATTCCATCCTCACTTGATACACAACGTAAAACTATTGGCCATGCATAAGTCCTTTTATCTCCCATCACTCCCACAGTTTTAACAGGTAACAATACTGCAAAAGCTTGCCAAATATCATTGTATAGACCCGCTTTTTTAATTTCATCTCTCACTATCCAGTCTGCATCTCTTAAACAATCAAGTTTTTCATTATTTACTTCTCCCAAAATTCTTATAGCTAATCCAGGGCCTGGAAATGGATGCCTTTTTATAATTTCATCAGGCAAACCTAAAGCAGCGCCAACTTTTCGGACTTCATCTTTAAAAAGTTTTCTTAATGGCTCGACTAATTTAAATTGTAAATCTTTTGGCAATCCACCCACGTTATGATGACTCTTTATTTTTACAGCTATTCTTTCGCCAGTCTTAGGATCAATATTAGTACCAGCACTTTCAATAACATCAGGATAAAGAGTGCCTTGAGCTAAATACTGAAAAG